>CAIQLE010000266.1 GCA_903872555.1 uncultured bacterium | reverse complement strand
GCTGATGACAGGTTCGGTGCATTGAAATCACTGCCACTGGCAGCGACGGTGAAATCATTCGGATCAATCAGCCATTTACCAAAGCGGCCGTTGGAGGCGGCTGTACTGACGCGCGCTGTATCAGCGATGCAGACTTGTGCTGCCGAGGTTTCAATCGCGCCGCCATTGCCGCCTCTGGGTGCGGAGGTATCCAGAGTGCCGCTAAGTTGTACGCTGCCGGCCTGCATGCCGCCCAGCAGAATGATGCCGCCGGGCTGTTCTGTGACGGTGCGTGCTTCAATGATGCCGCTGTTGTTGACTACGCTGGCTAACAAACTGTCGCGTGCGCCGGCGCTCATCAGCACCATGCCGCCATCGGCGTGTATCAGACCACCATTCGCAGCCAGACTATTCAGCACGCTTTCATCGATTTGCATATGCAGCAGCTGATTGCCATTGAAGCTAAGCGTGACTGCGCTACCTGCACCGAGTGCAACGGTGCCGAGCTGTGCCGTAATATTGCCCTGATTGCTGACATGATTGCCCAGTAAGGCAACATAGCCACCGCGGGCTGTTTCAATAGTGCCCAGATTAATGACACTTCCTTTGCCATTGCCGCTGAAGCTGCGTGTGCTGCTATTTAGACTACTGTCCTGCACATCGATTGTGGATGCCACTAAGGCACCGACATTCACCTGAGCACCGGTACCGAACAGCACACCATTCGGATTGATCAGAAAGATTTGTCCATTGGCTTGTAATTGCCCCAGTATTTGCGTGCCATTCACATCGAAGATGCGGTTGACAGCAATCGCGCTGGCGCTGGGTTGTATGAAACGCACGGTTTCATTCGGCGCGATATTGAAACCCTGCCAATTCAGCGAGGCGTTTAGGCTGGTTTGTGTGATGGTCGTCGTAGCACCTGATTGCGCAATCGAACCCGAGCCTGCCATGAATTGCCCTGAGATTGGCGCGCCCAACGTATAGGCAGGTGTCAGGACCAGACAGACTATCCAGCCAGATATCAGGGGGCTACGGGTAGGGTACTTACTGCGTTTCATGAGTGTGGCCTCGTCAATACTTGACCCGAAGTGCTCGGGCAATAAATGACGCACACAGTACAAATTTGTGCAGCCTGAAGGCTCTCAAATACTCTCATTGCTGAGAACGCTGACGGTGTAGCAAGATCGGCTGACGATCCGAATGATTCATTCGGCATGGTCAGCATTTTTTCGGTGACAAAATTTCATGCAAGGAACCAGCTGCGATTTTTTTTATCTATACAGCGATGCCTAAAGACCTGATCACCGTAGCGATTGTCGAAGACGAGATGATCTTGCGTGAAGAGCTGAGTTTTCAGTTAGCGCATCTGGGTTTCGAGGTTCATGCCTTTGAAAATGCCGAACAGTTCTATCGTTATCTGGCCGTTCATCCGGAAACGATGGTTGTACTGGATATTGGTCTGACAGGAGAGGATGGGCTGTCCATTTGTCGTCATTTGCGCTCTGCCAATGCTGAAATGGGGATTGTGTTCGTGACAGCACGCAGCCTGCGTGAAGACAGACTGATCGGTTTGCAGGCAGGCGTCGATGCCTATCTGACCAAGCCTGTAGATATTGTTGAACTGGTGCTGATACTGCGAAGACTGAGCTTACGTCTGCTCAAGGTGTCAACAGACACGCAGAACCGACGGCCTTCATCAGCGAGCCCATCACTCACAGTTGCGGCAACTTCATCGCAGGCAGAGTCAGCACCGCCACCAGCATGGAAGATGGAAGCGGAATCTTCGTTTGTAATCGCGCCGAATGGGGTAAGGATCAGGCTGTCGGTGAATGAAGCGCAGCTCTTACGTGTGTTGCTGAAGCAGGCCGGTGCGATTTGCTCACATATGGAACTCGGGATGGCGCTCGGCCTGACGGTGGATGAAATTGATAAACATCGCATTGAGGTCATACTCAGCCGGCTACGCAGCAAGGCCGCGCGCTCTGCCGGTGTTGCACTGGCGATTGTCTCGGAACGCGGTATAGGCTATAGCCTGCAAGCCTGATCAGAAGATGCAGTATCAGCTTGAGAGAACAGGTAACTGAATCACAAATACGGCCCCGTGCGGATTATTGTCATACACGAAGGCGATGCCGCCATGAGCATGCGCCACGGAATACACGATAGACAAGCCGAGTCCGTGACTGGCGCCGCCCTTAGCACTGTGAAAGCGCTGGAATACGATTTCCTGTTCCTCCTCAGGGACGCCAGGACCGAGGTCGGCGACCTGTAGCTCAACGGTGTCTGTGTTTTCTTTCAGACTCACAACAACTGGCTGAGCTTGTTTAGGATGGTATTGAATGGCATTGTCGATCAGGTTATGCAAGGCAATCGCCAACAAGGTGGGATCGGCACCCAGCATCACTGAATGTTCAGGCAGCTGCAATGCCAGTGCGTCGCCGAGCGCATAACGATCAACCACTTCGCGTGTCAGTTCGCAGACATCAATGCGCTGCATCTGTGGCTGCAGGCTCATTTCCTGTAAACGATCTTCTGAAATTAATTGATTCGCCAGATTAATCAGGCGCAGGCTGGCCTGACGTATATGATCCAGCCGCAATGCCACCTCAGGCGGAATACTGTTTCGTAAAAAATGGAGGGAGTCGAGCGATGCCTTGATCATGGCTGCCGGGGTTCGGAATTCATGTGAGGCGACCGACAGCAAATGGCGCTGTTCAGCTTCGGCTATTTCTAAATTTGCTAGTGCACTGATGAGTGCCGCATCTGTTTTTTTTCGCTTGGTAATATCAAGTCCTAGCGACATCACTTCCCAGCTCTGATCATGAGTATGTGACAGCCAGGTGTTGAACCACTCTATGCTGAGTATGCGGCCGTCCTGTGTCAGGTTGGTATGAATCATATGCGCTGGCATGCTGTTTTCGCTGAGTTCTGCCAGAGCCGCGTGCAGTATTTCTGTTTCTGCTTCTGGCACTATAAAATCAAAGAATGAACGTCCGAGAACCTCAGCTTTGCTCCAACCGAATACTCGCTCGGCCTGCTGATTCCAGTCAGTGATGATGAAACCCTCGGTCCAGACCACACCAGCATAAGGTGCAGATTCAAAAAAAATGCGGTAGCGCATTTCACTGGCACTCAACTTAGTTTCAACTGTTTTCTTGTCGCGTGCTACTTGTCTGAGGCTGAGATAGGTTTGAAGTGCAAAAATACTGATGGCGCAAATGATCAGTGCAATGAATAGTAAGAATTGCCAGTACGCATACGGATCGGCAATCGTGTTCACAAGGCTTCGGCGTGCTCCACCATCAATTGCAATTGGGTTCTGCCATTGAATTCATTTGCATCGAGTCGATAAGCTGCGCGTATTTTTCCCGGCAAGCCTTCGGCATGATTGAACCAGATAGCGTCATAGGGTCGACCATCTTTTTCCAGTTGTAGTTTCAGATGACGTTCTTTCAGGACACGTTGATTCAGCACACGGAATTCATCGCAGAACAGCGGTGGTGCAAAGCCTTGTCCCCAGACTTGTCCGTCCAGCATGGAAATGAAATCCAGATTGAAATAATCAGATTCGAGCCCGCCATCGGTTTCCAATACATGTTCCAGATCGGCAGCGCTCAGCCATTCACGGCCCACGGTTTCGAAGGCTTGCTGGAAGGTGCTGAAATTGCTTTCTTGGAGTGACAGTCCGGCAGCCATTGCATGACCACCGAATTTATCGATCAGGCCCGGATGGCGCTTGGTCACCAGATCGAGTGCATCGCGCAGATGAAAGCCCGGGATCGAGCGGCCTGAACCTTTGATCATACCGTCTCCGGCGGGCGCGAAGGTTAGGGTAGGACGGTAGAATTTTTCTTTCAGGCGCGAGGCTACGATACCAATCACGCCCTGATGCCAGTCGGGATTAAACAGGCTTAAGGTGGCGCTGTCTTGCGGATTGATATGTTCCAGCGCGGCCAGCGCCGCTTCCTGCATGCCGGCTTCAATGTCGCGTCGTTCACGGTTGATGGTGTCGAGTTCATGCGCAATTTTCCAGGCACGGCTACTGTCGTCGGTTAAGAGGCATTCAATCCCCAGCGACATATCAGCTAGTCTGCCAGCAGCATTCAGGCGCGGCCCGGCAGCAAAGCCCAGATCAAAGGGCGTGGCCTTGCGTACATCGCGTGCAGCCACAGAAAACAAGGCGGCAATGCCGGCATGGGCACGGCCTGAGCGTATGCGTTTGAGACCCTGTGCGACCAGTATGCGGTTGTTGGCATCGAGCTTCACCACATCCGCTACCGTACCCAGCGCCACAAAATCCAGCAAGGTATCCAGTCTCGGCTGAGTCGCTGCATCGAAGCGTCCGCGCTGACGCAACTCGGCGCGCAAGGCGAGCAAGGTATAGAACATCACACCTACGCCTGCCAGATTCTTGCTCGGGAAGCCGCAGCCGGGCTGATTCGGATTCACGATCACGGCAGCATCGGGTAGCTGCGCTGCGGGCAGGTGATGGTCTGTGACGACGACAGCGATGCCGCGTTGATTTGCTTCGGCTACACCATCAATACTGGCGATGCCATTGTCTACCGTGACGATGATGTCGGGAGATTTTTCACGCGCGGTCAGGGCGACGATTTCCGGTGTCAGGCCATAGCCATATTCGAAACGGTTCGGGACGATGTAATCAACGATAGCGCCCATGGCACGCAGGCCACGCAATGCAACGACACAGGCGGTGGCGCCATCACAGTCATAGTCAGCAACGATGACCATCTTTTTTTGCGCATCGATGGCATCGGCCAGAAAGATCGCCGCCTGCTCAACATGCAGCAAAGCTTTGGGAGCAATCAGGGCATCCAGATCAGTCGCCAGTTCGCGGGCCTCGCCCAGTCCACGCGCGGCCATCAGGCGCGCCATCACAGGATGCAGGCCTTGCTGGGCCAGCATTTCGGCTTGTCGTACAGAATAGCTGCGGGTGCTGATGCGGGTCATGATGGAGAAGCGGTCTCTGGGTGGAGTTCAGGAGTTTAATGCTGAACTTTGTTGGTTGTATGGCCTGAGTATATGTATTCTGAATCTTATAGATCTTGATTCTTATGCCTCTTGATTCTTATACATCTTGAATCTTATGCGGCTTGAATTTTATATAAATTGATTGTCATGCAGCTCGACTGTTATGTAGCTTTAATCTTGTATACCTTAAATTTTATGCAGCTTAATTTTTTATAGTTTGAATCAGCTTATCAGGCACCTAGGCGCGCGAGCGAAGCCCGACACCAGAATTTTCTCATGCTGTTGCGGCTGATGTGCCACTCACGCAGACGCGCGCCATCACTCAATATCAGGCTCAGTTTATTCAGCTGACCGGATTTCAGGGCATACAGCTGAGCTGCCAGCAGCGTTTCATCCAGTGCCTGCATCGCAGACAGCCAGCTTGACCAGTCGCTGCTAAGTGCAGGTGCGATCAGGGAGGTATGGATTAAACGTGTATTTATTAAATGTTGATCTTTGAAACTTGTATCCCTTAAGCGAAGCTGATTGTCAGCAGGCTGTGCTTGCAACGCATGACCTGTCTGCAGCGCGGCCAGTTGCGCCATGCCCGCGTGTGTGCTGATAGCTTCAGAGGCAGCCCATAACCACAGGGCATTGATGCGCGGCCTGCTTTGCTCGTCCCTGTGATCATTGACGGCATGCGTGTGCCACAGCATTTGCACTTCGTTATGCAGGCGGCGCCAGTCACGTTCGGTATCGCCTGTGGGTAGCCAGACATCCACATTGTGGCCGCAGGCCGCATCCGGGGTGCAGGTTCTTAAATTTTTCCACTGATCGGCGCGCAGGAACCAGTGACAGGCATCGCCATAGCGCAAGCTGTATCCCAGTTCTTCGAACAGGGGCAGCGCTGCATCGAAGAGGGCACGTGATTCTTGCTCGCTGATGTGTAATTCACGCAAATCGGTCAGGACCAGATGGTCGCGCGCGATGTGCAGGTGCGCTGGCTGCAGCAGAAACCAGAGACCTTCGTCCACATTTTGACCGAGTTGCTGCATCAGCATATGCGCCAGAGCCGGGCTGGTGTCGCCCTTGAGCTGAGGGCTAAAGGGGGCGCCATCGCCAGACAGCCAGCGTTCATGCGGTAGGGCGGCAGCAAAAGGATCGCTGTCTTGATGCCGTCCGGCGCTGGCGCGCGCCAGCATTTGCGCCAGCACGGGGGTGCGCAGGGCGGACAGCAAGTCTTTCGCATGATCAGCGGGCGGCAGGGCGAAGGGGATCAATAATTGAGCTTCAGGCATGCGCGAATTGTAGGTGATATGGCAGAGAGTTTTTGTTTTGCCGCTTTGACTATGGCAAACTGCCGGCTTGCCAGCGGAAACACCGCCTGCGGTACTGCCTTTTGGAGCATGGCTTGGCCTTTTTCAAGAATCCCCCGTTTGAATGGACGATAGGCTTGCGCTACACCCGCGCCGGCCGGCGCAGCGCGCGCAATAGTTTCATCTCATTTATTTCCCTCATTTCCATGGCCGGCATTGCGCTTGGTGTCGCCGCACTGATTGTGGTGCTGTCGGTAATGAACGGGTTCCAGAAAGAAGTACGTGACCGCATGTTGTCGGTGCTCTCGCATATCGAAGTGTTTGACGGCTCAGGTAGTCTGCCGGACTGGCATGCAACGGCCTTGCAGGCCATGCAGCATCCGGAGGTGCGTGGCGCGGCACCTTATGTTGAAGGTCAGGCCATGGTGACGCGCAATGAAGTGGTGCGCGGCATCATGGTGCGCGGCATCTTGCCTGAGGAAGAAGCCAAGGTCTCGTCGATAGCAGCACAGATGAAGCGCGGCAGTCTGTCGGCCTTGCAGCCGGGTGAATTTAATATCGTGATTGGCATTGAACTGGCGCGCAGCCTGATGCTGAGGCCGGGTGACAAACTGACCCTGATCGCGCCGCAAGGACAGGTCACACCGGCAGGTGTGTTGCCGCGCCTGAAGCAGTTTACGGTGGTGGGTATTTTCGAGGCCGGGCATTATGAATTCGATTCATCCCTCGCTTTCATCCATCTGGAAGATGGCGAGAAAATGTTCCGTCTGGCCGGCCCCAGCGGTCTGCGCCTGAAGGTGGCTGACATGCAGCGCGCACCGCAGGTGGCGTCTGAATTATCAGCCAGTCTGAGCGGCGATCTGTATCTGCGTGACTGGTCGCAACAGAACCGTAACTGGTTTGCGGCGGTACAGACGGAAAAACGCATGATGTTCATCATCCTGACACTGATCATTGCGGTGGCGGCCTTCAATCTAGTGTCCACGCTAGTCATGACGGTGACTGACAAACAGGCTGACATTGCCATCCTGCGCACACTGGGCGCTTCTCCGGCCTCCATCATGAAAATTTTCATCATTCAGGGTGCCTTGGTGGGATTGATAGGCACGGCCATAGGCGTCAGTCTGGGGGTGCTGATCGCTCTGAACATTGATGTGATTGTGCCTTTCATCGAATCACTGTTTGGGGTGCAGTTTCTGCCGCGCGATATTTATCTGATCAGTGCGCTGCCATCGGACTTGCGCTGGCCGGATGTGAGCCGTATCGGTGGCATGGCGATTGTGCTGGCCTTTCTGGCGACCTTGTACCCGAGCTGGCGCGCTGCGCGTGTTCGTCCTGCGGAGGCTCTGCGCTATGAATGATCGTCAAACTATTGACAGTCAGGTCGTGCTGTCATGCGAAGGCCTGGGCAAGCACTTTGAGGTGGGGCACGACAAGCTGACCGTGCTGGAGAACATCAGCCTGACAGTCAGCAAGGGCGAACGTGTAGCCATCGTCGGTGTTTCCGGTTCCGGTAAATCAACCTTGCTGCACTTGCTGGGTGGACTGGATTTGCCGAGTACAGGCAGGGTGCAATTGCAAGGCCGCGATATGGCCAGTTTGTCGGATACCGTACGCGGCCAGATTCGCAATCAATCGCTGGGCTTTGTGTATCAATTCCATCATTTGCTCCCTGAATTTTCTGCGCTCGATAATGTGGCCATGCCGCTTTTGATTCGGCGTGTGCCCCGTCAGCAGGCGCGTGAAGCTGCGGCGCTGGTCCTGAACCGTGTCGGTTTGTCCGCACGTTTGTCGCATGTGCCGGGTGAGCTTTCCGGTGGCGAGCGTCAGCGTGTGGCATTAGCCCGTGCGCTGGTGACCCAACCGGCCTGTGTACTGGCCGATGAGCCTACGGGCAATCTGGATCGCACGACGGCACAGCAGGTGTTTGATCTGATGCTGGAACTGTCGCAGACGCTGGGTACGGCCTTTGTGATCGTTACGCATGATGCGGAACTGGCGCGTCGTTGTGACCGCGTGCTGCATCTGTCGGCGCAGGGTCTGGCCTGATTATTTGCGATGCTGATCGACAGCCATTGCCATCTGGATGCTGCTGAGTTTGGCAATGCAGCGGCTGAGATTGCACAACAGGCAGCTGACGCTGGTGTGACATGGATAGTCATTCCTGCAGTTGAGCAGGCTAACTTCGACACCGTTGCAGCACTGGCTGCGCGCCTTCCTCAGGCGGTGTATGCGCTGGGCATACATCCCATCTATGTGCCTCAGGCGAAAGAATCTGATCTCAGACTGTTACGTGAACGGGTGGCAGTTGCCCTGCATGATGAGCGCTTCGTTGCCATCGGCGAGATCGGTCTGGATTTTTTTCTTCGCGATTTAAAACAAAGCCTGCTGCGCGAAAAGCAGGAATATTTCTATTCTGAGCAATTGAAAATTGCGCGTGATTTTGATTTGCCTGTGATTCTGCATGTGCGTCGCTCACAAGATAGTTTGCTGAAATATTTACGGCGCATCCCTGTACGCGGCGGCATTGCACATGCTTTTAATGGCAGCTATCAGCAAGCGCAGCAATTCATAGCTCTGGGCTTTGTGCTCGGCTTTGGTGGTGCCATGACCTTTACCCGCGCTCTGCAGATACGCAGGCTGGCGGCTGAATTAGATTTATCCAGCATCGTACTGGAAACCGATGCACCTGATATCTCTCCTGCATGGCTGCATCCTGGCATGAATTCGCCTGTGCAGCTAGCTCAAATTTCTGCGGTACTGGCCGAGTTGCGCGGCCAGCCTCAGGCCGAGATCGCCCATCAGACCACAGAGAATGTGGCGCGCGTCTTGCCCCGCCTTGGCAGCCTGATGATGGCCTGAGTGCGCTGGCTGGCGCTGGGCTGGCTCGCGGGTGCGGCATGGCTGCAGTCGCAGGCGGGCTTGCCTGCTCAGATGATCTGTACTGGCCTGCTGCTGCTCTGTGTCGTGCTGATCAGCATCAGCTTTTTGTGCCGACCTGTGTTGCTACTGTGTGCTGGTTTGGCGATGGGCATAGGCTGGTCAGGTTTATTGGCACACAACCGGCTTGCCGAAGTACTGCCTGAAGCACTCGAAGGAAAAGATCTGCGCGTGAGCGGCATCATCGCCAGTTTGCCGGATCAGCTGGAACGCGGTCAGCGTTTTGTGTTTGAAGTCGAGCATGCTGAATATCAGGGGCAGCTGCTTGTCTTGCCGCGCAGACTGGCTATAGGCTGGTATGAGCAGGAAGGAGATACGCAGCAGCAGTACGGCCAGCAAAGGGATAGTCAGCAAAGCAGTCAACAAAGCAGTGAACAGAGCAGTCAAAACATCACTCAACCAAGCAGTCAACCAAGCAATCAATACAGAAGTCAGCGCAGCACTCAAGCGCAGGTTCTACCGGGCCAGCGCTGGCAATTCACGCTGCGCCTGCGCCGCCCGCATGGCAATGCAAATCCTGAAGGTTTCGATTATGAAGCCTGGCTGCTGACAGAAAACCTGCGCGCTACGGGCTATGTGCGGCCCGGCGAGACCAAGAAACTTCAGGACTTTGTTTTTAGCGTGCGCGACAGTATTGGTCTGATGCGCGCGCAGCTGCGTCAACGCTTGCGCACTGCGCTGCCTGAGGCGGAAGGCTGGCCGTATGCCTCGGTCATTCTGGCGCTGGTGATAGGTGATCAGCGCGGCGTAAGTCAGTCTGACTGGGATATTTTCAATCGCACCGGCATAGGCCATCTGGTGTCCATCTCGGGTCTGCATATCACCATGATTGCGGCCTTGATGGCTGCCGTATTTCACTTCCTGTGGCGACATTCTTTTTTTACGCAAGCCAGCTTGCCCTTGCTTTTGCCGACGCAAAAAATAGCTGCCATGGCGGGCTTGTTGACAGCCCTGATCTATGTAGCACTGGCCGGCTTTGGCATACCCGCGCAGCGCACCTTGCTGATGATTGCCGTAGTGACGCTGGCCTTGTGGACTGGACGACTGACAGCGGTGTCGCAGGTGTTGAGTTTTGCGTTGATGGCCGTCTTGCTGCTCGATCCTTGGGCTGTACTGTGGCCGGGCTTCTGGCTGTCATTTGCGGCGATCGCCTGTATTTTGTTTGCGACTGCCGGGCGAGTGGATGAGCCGCTGATAGATGGCACTCAGGAAGCTCATCAAGTACATGAGTCCTATGCAGCCGATGAAGAGCACGAAGACCTGACATCGAAGCACAGCGCTGCACTGAACTGGTTTGCTGCCTGCAAGCGCAGCCTGCGTGCTGCTACACGCACACAATATGCCGTCACGCTCGGGCTGCTGCCGCTCAGCATGGCCTTGTTTGCGCAAGTCTCACTGATTGGCCCTATCGCAAATGCGATTGCTATCCCTGTGGTGAGCTTGCTGATCACGCCCTTGTCTTTGCTGGGTAGCGTTGCACCGGCTCCTTTCTCGGTCTGGCTGCTGCAACTGGCACACACGCTGTTGAGCTGGCTGGTGAACTGGCTCAGCTGGCTGAGTCATTTGCCGCTGGCCGTGTGGCAGGCACCCCAAGCGAGTACGGCGCATTTGCTGATGGCACTGGCAGGAACGCTGTGGTTGCTGGCGCCGCGTGGCTGGCCTCTGCGCTGGGCCGGTGCGCTGGCCTGGTTTCCCATGCTGCTTGCCAGGCCGGCAGCGCCTGTGTCCGGACTATGGATCACCGCCTTCGATATAGGGCAGGGCAATGCGGTCTTGATTGAAACGGCACAGCACCGTTTGTTGTATGACACGGGCCCGGCCTTTTCAGCGGAATCCGACAGCGCAAACCGTGTACTGCTGCCGTATTTCCGGACGCGCGGGATCTCGTCTCTGGATGGATTGATGGTGTCGCATAGCGACATGGATCATTCCGGCGGTGCGCGATCTTTGCTGGAAGCGATGGATGTGGGATGGTTCAGTTCCTCTTTGCCATCAACGCATGCACTGGTGCGCGCTTCCGGGCGGCATGTGTCCTGTGTTGCTGGTCAACGATGGAACTGGGATGGCGTTAGCTTTGAGATTCTGCATCCCCTGTCTCAGCATGAGGCTGAGTCCAAACCGAATGCACTCAGCTGTACC
This sequence comes from uncultured bacterium, assembly GCA_903872555.1. Taxonomy (GTDB): domain Bacteria; phylum Pseudomonadota; class Gammaproteobacteria; order Burkholderiales; family Burkholderiaceae_D; genus Pernthalerella. The sequence goes on along the minus strand of CAIQLE010000266.1, from coordinate 12,722 downwards.
TTGCGCATCACAGCAGGAAAATTTTCAGTGCTGCTGGCAGGCGATATAGAAGCACCACAAGAGCGTGCACTGATGGAACGTGTGCCCGAAAAATTACGCGCGAATGTTTTACTTGTGCCGCATCACGGCAGCGGTACTTCATCGACCGTCGCTTTTCTGGATCAGGTTGCACCAGAGATTGCCCTGTTTCAGGTGGGTTACAGAAACCGCTATCACCATCCTAAAGCTGAAGTGATGCAACGTTATGTGTCGCGTGGTGTAAGGACATTACGCAGTGATGTCTCAGGTGCAGTTATGATTAGCATTGATACAGAGCTGCGCCTGATCACTCAGGCTTGCGAGCATAAGCGTTACTGGGCCAGTCAGCGCTGCATTGAATAGCAGCATGCGTGACTAGATCAGTGACTAGATGAGTGATTAGATGAGTGATTAGATGAGTGATTAGATGAGTGGCTAGAGGAATGGTAAGAAGAATAGTGCGCAGGATTTGCGCCAGATTCAGCAGTGTGCAGCATGTCCATGCCAGCATCGGTGACTGAAATTTCGGACCGTCATCATGCGCGCAAAATTTTTTATCCATGCATTGTGTAGTGCTGTGTTGTGTCTGCTGTGCATGAACATTCAGGCACAGGGGATGCAGGATTTTAGTCAGCTGCGTGAACTGCCCGCAACCATGCAAAACATCATTCAGCAGGGGCGAGCCAGTAGCGCGCTGGATATCGACAATGATTCCCTCTTGTTCAGAAATGCCGATGGCCTGTACACCAGTGGCCTGCGCTTCTCACGCAGCTATCGCATCAAAGTTTCCGAAGGCTGGCAGTCAGCCGGCTGGCGTGTTGGTCAGCAACTGTATACACCCGTGCATGTCACGATACCGGTAGCGGATCTGGGGCCGCTGGACCGACCGTATGCCGGCTGGATTTATGGCGGCATGTTTTACCGTATTGAACATCCCGATGGCAGTGAGCTGGATTTCGGACTCGATCTGGGCTGTCTTGGTCCCTGCGCACTGGGGCGCCAGACACAGGAAGTGGTCCACAGCATTTTGCATCAACCCAAGCCACTGGGATGGAGTAGCCAAATATCCACTGAGCCGGGGCTGGTCTTGCATTTGGGTGGTCGCGCTACTCCCATCAGGCTGGGGTCTGCGTTGGATGTGCAACCGGGTGTGTCTGGACGGCTGGGCAATATTTTTACCGATCTGACGGCAGAAGCTACTTTCCGCGCCGGTCAGTTGCATCTGGGAGCTGAGCAGCGTGTCTATGGTTTTTTGAGGCTGGCGCTGCGCGCTGTGGCTTATGACGCGACTTTGCAGGGTGGTCTGTTTGGGGATGAAACCCAGCGCACCGTCAGGCCTAAGCGCGATACCGGAGAAATCGAAGCTGGCGTGCAGTGGCAGGGTAGGGAATGGGCGCTGCGCGCATCAGTTGTCAGCCGTAGCAACCAGATAGATGGCCAGACGGCCAGCCTGGGACAGCAAGGATTTCTGCGCTTGTCCATCATTTATGCGCCCTGATAGGCTGCAGTATGTGCCAGAAGCTTAATAAGTCTAGGCACAACATCAGTGCTGAGCCTGTGATGAGCTTAGAGCCTGTCTCGTTAGGCCGCTGCCGGCGTTGGCAGCGGTTTGCCGTACTACTCGTACTGTCTGCACCGCTGCCGCCTTGCCATCGACCTAACGAGACAGGCTCTTAGTCTGAACAGTTTGCATCAGTTACTCAGGTGCTTGCCAGCTTGTTTACTGTCTTATGTGCTAAGTCATGTACTAAGTTAGGTATTAAGTCGCTAAGTAAGATGATGCGTCAGGCTCTGTATCCGACAGTTAGCAAGATAAAAACCATGAATGGCTAAGAGCGGGTTGGTACTTGCGGTATAATTTGAATTTCCCGCTAGTGCCTTTCGGCATATCCTGCAATGACCAAGTTTGTATTTGTCACTGGTGGCGTTGTCTCATCCCTGGGCAAGGGGATAGCAGCTGCGTCACTCGCCGCGATTCTCGAATCACGCGGCCTCAAAGTCACCCTTCTTAAGCTCGATCCCTACATCAATGTTGATCCCGGGACGATGAGTCCGTTTCAGCATGGTGAAGTATTCGTCACTGATGACGGCGCTGAAACCGATCTGGATCTGGGTCATTACGAGCGCTTCATTACCGCGCGTATGAAGAAGGTGAATAATTTCACCACCGGCCAGATTTATGAATCCGTGATCCGCAAGGAACGTCGCGGCGAATATCTGGGTAAGACGGTGCAGGTGATCCCGCACATTACCAATGAGATTCAGGATTTTATTCATCGTGGCGCTGAAGGCTCGGATGTGGCCATCGTTGAGATCGGCGGCACGGTGGGTGATATTGAATCCCTGCCTTTCCTGGAAGCGGCACGCCAGCTGTCCTTGCGCGGCGGTCGTCACAACGCTGCTTTTGTGCACCTGACTCTCGTGCCTTATCTGGTTTCAGCCGGTGAACTGAAAACCAAGCCTACGCAGCACAGTGTGCAAAAGCTGCGCGAGATTGGTATTTCGCCCGATGCCTTGCTGTGCCGTGCAGACCGTCGCATTCCGGACGATGAGCGTGCCAAGATTTCACTCTTCTCGAATGTTGAGGAAGATGCCGTCATCTCGGTCTGGGATGCCGACACCATCTATAAAATTCCGCAAATGCTGCACGATCAGGGACTGGACCGCATCGTCTGTGAAAAACTGGCGCTGACACCTAAGCCGGCTGACCTCTCCATGTGGTCGCGACTGGTGAATTCACTGGAAAATCCCAAGCATGAAGTCAATATTGCCATGGTCGGCAAATATGTCGATCTGACTGAATCATATAAATCGCTGACTGAAGCGCTGCGTCATGCCGGTATACATACCGAATCACGCGTGAACATTGAATACGTGGATTCGGAAGACATCGAAGCCAATGGTGCAGCCAGCCTGTCGAAATACGACGCCATTCTGGTGCCGGGTGGTTTTGGCAAACGCGGTGTCGAAGGCAAGATTGCCGCTGCCCGCTATGCACGTGAGAGCAAAGTGCCTTATCTGGGCATTTGTCTGGGCATGCAAGTGGCGCTGATTGAATATTCGCGCAATATCGCCGGACTGAAGAACGCCAACTCCACCGAATTTGAACCGGATACCGAAAATCCTGTGGTGGCACTCATCACTGAGTGGCAGAACCATGATGGCGTGATCGAACGTCGTGATGGTAATTCCGATATGGGCGGCACCATGCGTCTGGGTGCGCAGACCTGTGCGGTCAAGCCCGGCACACTGGCCGCTGAAATTTATGGCGCCGAAGTGACCGAGCGTCACCGCCATCGCTACGAAGCCAATAACCATTATCTGGATCGCGTAGAGCAGGCCGGTCTGGTGGTGTCTGCACGCACGCCGCATGAAGAACTGTGCGAGATCATGGAATTGCCACGCAGCGGTGAGCATGCCCATCCCTGGTACATGGGTGTGCAGTATCACCCTGAGTTCAAGTCCACGCCGCGCGATGGTCACCCGCTGTTCATCTCTTTCATCAAGGCGGCACTGGCGCATAAAGAAGCCCCTGTGCAAAGGAAGGCAGCATGAAACTCTGTGATTTTGACGTAGGTCTGGAGCATCCCTTTTTCCTGATTGCCGGTCCTTGCGTGATCGAGTCCGAGCAAATGGCACTCGATACTGCCGGTGCGCTGAAAGAAATCACGGCAGCGCTGAATATTCCTTTCATCTACAAATCATCGTTCGACAAAGCCAATCGTTCTTCGGGTTCGTCTTTCCGTGGTCTGGGCATGGAGAAGGGTCTGGAGATACTTGCGAAAGTGAAGCAGCAGATCGGCGTACCGGTACTGACTGACATTCATGAAATTGACGAGATCAAACCGGTGGCTGCGGTAGTTGATGTCTTACAGACGCCCGCTTTTTTATGCCGTCAGACCGATTTCATTCGCGCCTGTGCCCAGTCGGGCAAACCCGTGAATATCAAAAAGGGTCAGTTCCTTGCGCCGCATGACATGGTGCATGTGATTGCCAAGGCGCGTGAAGCGGCGCGTGAAGCCGGCTTGCCTGAGGATGTGTTCATGGCCTGTGAACGTGGCGCGTCCTTTGGTTATAACAATCTGGTGTCGGACATGCGTTCACTGGCGATCATGCGCGAGACGCATTGTCCTGTGGTGTTTGATGCTACCCATTCGGTGCAATTGCCCGGCGGGCAGGGTACGACTTCGGGTGGCCAGCGTGAGTTTGTGCCTGTGCTGGCACGTGCGGCAGTGGCTGTCGGTATCGCCGGCCTGTTCATGGAAACCCATCCTGATCCGGCCAAGGCAAAATCCGATGGCCCGAACGCAGTGCCACTGAAGCGCATGCGCGAGTTGCTCGCCAGTCTGGCTGAGATTGACCGTGTTGTGAAGCAGACCCCTTTCCTCGAAAGCGATTTCGCGTAATAACCCCATCCGTGGAGATTTGAATGAGTGCAATTGTTGACATCGTAGGCCGTGAAATTCTCGACTCGCGTGGTAATCCCACGGTCGAATGCGATGTGCTGCTGGAGTCTGGTGTGATGGGCCGTGCAGCCGTGCCGTCTGGCGCATCTACCGGCTCGCGCGAAGCGATTGAATTGCGTGACGGTGACAAGAGCCGTTACATGGGCAAGGGCGTATTGAAAGCCTGCGAGCATATCAACACCGAAATTTCAGAAGCCATCATGGGTCTGGATGCCAGTGAACAGGCCTTCCTCGATCACACGCTGCTGGATCTGGATGGCACGGAAAACAAATCCCGTCTGGGCGCGAATGCAACCCTGGCCGTATCGATGGCGGTTGCAAAAGCTGCGGCTGAAGAAGCTGGCCTGCCGCTGTACCGTTATTTTGGTGGTTCGGGCGCCATGCAAATGCCTGTGCCCATGATGAACGTCATCAATGGCGGCGCCCATGCCGATAACAATCTCGACATTCAGGAGTTCATGATTATCCCGATTGGCGCACCCAGCTTCCGTGAAGCGATGCGCTACGGTGCCGAGGTGTTCCACACTCTGAAGAAAATTCTGCATGACAAAGGCCTGACCACGGCGGTGGGTGATGAAGGTGGTTTTGCGCCTTCGGTTAAAAATCATGAAGAAGCCATACAACTGATTTTGCAGGCGATAGAGCAGGCAGGCTATGAGCCGGGTACGCAGATCGCTCTGGGTCTGGATTGCGCTGCTTCTGAATTTTACAAAGACGGCAAATACCACCTGACGGGTGAAGGCATGTCCCTGTCTTCATCAGACTTCACGAATATGCTTGCGACCTGGTGCGACAAATATCCTATTTTGTCGATAGAAGACGGCATGCACGAAGGTGACTGGGATGGCTGGGCCACGCTGACCCAATCACTGGGAAAGAAGATACAGCTGGTGGGCGATGATCTGTTTGTCACCAACACCAAGATTTTGCGCGAGGGGATTGATAAAGGCATCGCCAATTCCATCCTCATCAAGATCAACCAGATCGGCACGCTGACAGAAACCTTTGCAGCAATTGAGATGGCCAAGCGTGCGGGTTACACCGCCGTTATTTCACATCGCTCGGGCGAGACCGAAGACTCGACCATTGCCGACATCGCCGTGGGTTGCAATGCGCTGCAGATCAAGACCGGCTCCATGTCGCGTTCCGATCGTATGGCCAAATACAATCAGCTGCTGCGCATAGAAGAAGATCTGGGCGATATCGCCAGCTATCCCGGCCGTCAGGCTTTCTATAATCTGCGTTAAGCACTGGTCTGGTCACGCGCGCAGCTGACCAGCCAATTTACTGACTGCTCTGATACCTCGTGCGCCTGATACTGATCTGCCTGACAGTACTGCTCTTACTTATCCAGTATCCGCTCTGGTTAGGCAAGGGCGGCTGGCTGCGCGTATGGAATCTGTCGCGTGATTTGGATACGGCACTGGTCAAAGAGCAGGAACTCAAGGCACGCAATTCCAAACTGGCGTCTGAAGTGCAGGACTTGAAAGAAGGCACAGGCGCGGTAGAAGAGCGCGCCCGTTATGAACTGGGTCTGGTGAAGGAAAACGAGATCTTCGTTCAGGTGCTGCAAAAAGACGAGAAGAAGTCGGCACCAGAGAAAAAATAAATTCTGCTTCTGCAAACGCTGTCAGGGCAGGAGTGCATCAACTCATATCAATGCTGTTGCTGCCCCGGAGGCAGGATCGCATCAGCCAGTGTCTCTGCTGCAAACAACTGCACGCAATCCACTGTATCGAAAGCATAGTGCTGACCGCAGAAATCACATTGAATTTCAAGTTCGCCTAAATCACTCAGGGCCGAATCAATTTCTTCCTGCCCCAGCATCTTGAGCATATTCCCGACTTTTTCGCGTGAGCAGCTGCAGTGAAAGGCCGGATGGCGTGGCTCGAAAACTCTGACCGTTTCTTCCCAATACAGGCGCTGCAACAGCGTCATGATGTCGGTGCTCAGCAGTTCCTGCTGACTCAGGGTGCCAGCCAGCATCACACTGCGGTTCCATGCGTCCGCATCCAGTTCGGCGAGGCTGTGTCCGCCTTCGTCTGGCAGTTTTTGTAGCAGCAGTCCGCGCGAGACGCTGGCATCGGCTGCCAGCCAGAGCTTGGTATCGAGCTGCTCGGAACGCATCATGTAGTTTTCAATCACGTTAGCAATCGAATCGCCATCGAGTGCAACGATGCCCTGATAGGCCTGCTGCCCGGGTAGTTTGTCGCTCGGGTCGAGGGTGATCGCAAACCGTCCTTCGCCGTGCAGATTCACCAGTTGCTGCAGGGTGGCTTCATCTTCCACCACAGCGCCATCGGCAATTTTTGCGGTGGCACGCAAACGCAGACTGGCATCACATTCGACCACCAGCAATTGCACCGGCCCGTCGCCATGAATTTGCATGATGATGGTGCCATTGAATTTCAGGTTGGCTGACAGCAGCGCCGCGGCCGACATCATTTCACCCAGAATCGTCGCCACGGCTGCAGGATAGCTGCGCCGTGACAGCACATGGCACCATGCTTCAGAGATGTCGACCAGTTCACCTCGCACCTGGGAGTTATCGAACATAAATTTTTGCAGCGTCTCGGTCATATTCAGATGTGTATCTTTCATTGCATCGCTGCTCAATCCAGTTTTTTCAGTTGCTGCTTGAAAAGCTGGGCGCGCGCCACATAGCTGGCGGAATTTTTCTTCAGGCCGGCGATTTGCTCTTCGCTCAGTGTGCGCACTGCTTTTGCAGGTGAGCCTATGATCAGTGAGTTGTCTGGAAATTCCTTGCCTTCCGTGACCAGCGCACCGGCACCGACTAAAGAGTTACGGCCAATTCTGGCGCCATTCAGTATCACTGCCTGTATGCCGATCAGGCTGCCATCGCCGATGGTGCAGCCATGCAGCATGGCCTGATGGCCGACCGTGACATCCTTGCCTACAGTAAGGGGAAAGCCCATATCCGTATGCAGCACGCAGCCTTCTTGCAGATTGCTGTTCTCGCCTATGCTGATCAGCTCATTGTCACCGCGCAGCGTGGCACCGAACCAGACACTGGCATGCGCTTTTAATTCAACCTGGCCAATGACGCTGGCGTTGTCGGCTACGTAGGCCGTGTCATCAATATGGGGGCGGGATTCGCCTAGCTGGTAGATCGCCATGGGATTTACAATCATGAATTCATCAATAGCACGCATTTTACCCTTGAGCGCATGAATCCATCGGCCACTAGCACGGAGTATGAATTGCGCAGTACGGCTTTGGCCTTGCTGTGCGAAACCGATCCTGACGTCAAGGTGGCGGGTACGCGCGCCCTGCTGAAGGCTTGGCAGGCTGGCAGCGTCAGTCTGCATACGCAGGCTGTATTGCAGGAGACGGCAACGCTGCCCGGAAGGCCGGCGCAACCGGAACTGGTATCACCTCGTTTATTGCCACGACGTGCGATGACGACGCCTGAGGGGCGTGCGATCCTGATGCATGCGCTGGCGCATATAGAGTTCAATGCCATCAATCTTGCACTGGATGCGATCTGGCGTTTTGCAGCGATGCCGCCTGAATATTATGCAGACTGGCTGAAAGTCGCGGCAGAAGAAGCGCTGCATTTTTCTTTGCTGGCTGCGCATCTGAAGCAGGTCGGTTATGCCTATGGAGATTTCACTGCGCATAACAGTCTGTGGGAAATGGTGCACAAGACACGCGATGATGTGCTGGCGCGTATGGCGCTGGTGCCGCGCACGATGGAAGCGCGCGGACTGGATGCGACACCGGCAGTACGCATGAAACTGGCGCAGGCGGGTGAACATGAGGCGGCGGCCATACTCGATATCATCTTGCGCGATGAAGTAGGCCACGTCGCCATAGGCAATTACTGGTATGGCTGGCTATGTGAACGACCGGGACTCGATGTGCTGAGCACTTATGCTGAGCTGACCAGACAATATAAAGCGCCGGTCATGCGCGGCCCTTTCAATCTGGAGGCTCGACGTGCAGCAGGATTCAGCGAGGCTGAACTGGCTGCTTTGCAAGCTGGTGCTGCGGCTGCTTAATCAGGGCTTATGCTTTGCCCGTTCTTCTTCCAGCAGGCGCAGTACTTTGCGTTGCACTTTGCCGGTGGTGGTCATGGGCAGGGCATCGATGAATTCAATCTCTTTGGGATATTCATACGGCGCCAGCAAGCCGCGCACATGCTGCTGTAATGCAGCGATGAGTTGCATATCGCTGGCCTGATCGCGTGCAGTGCCTGCAGTCAGCACCACAAAAGCTTTGACCAGATTGCCACGCTCAAGATCAGGTTTGGGTACGACCGCAGCATTCGCTACGGCGGGATGCTTGACCAGACAATTCTCAATTTCAGACGGGCCGATTCGGTAGCCCGCTGCCTTGAACATATCGTCAGCCCGGCCGCGATACCAGAGATAACCATCGGCATCGACTTCGGCCAGATCGCCTGTCAATAACCAGTCACCGCGATACTTTTCTGTCGTCGCCTCTGGCCGGTTCCAGTAGCCCAGAAAAATAACGGGATCGGGATGGCCATGAATGTCCTGTTTATGCAGCGCGACTTCACCGATTTGTCCGGGCATCACAGACTGACCCGATTCATCCAGCACGGCGACTCGGTGACCGGGGTAGGGCTTGCCCATGCTACCGGCGCGCGCTGGCCAGCGTGCTGCGCAATTACCCACCAGATAATTCGCTTCGGTCTGGCCAAACATTTCATTCACCGTGACATTCAGCGCGCTGCGCGTCCAGTTGAATACAGCATCACCGACCGCTTCACCGGCGCTCATGATGGCGCGCAGTGCGAGTTGATAGTTCGCGCGCGGTTCAGGCACGGCCTTCATCATCATCTTTAATGCGGTCGGAAACAGAAAGCTGTTCGTGACCTGATATTTTTCCATCAGCCTGAATGCGCCTTCAGCAGAAAAACGCGCACGGCTGGCTACGATAGGATGGCCGAAATACAAAGTAGGCAGCAGGGCATCCATTAGTCCGCCGGTCCATGCCCAGTCCGCAGGAGACCAGAACACATCAGCTTTGAGCGGAAACCAGTTTTGTGAAGCGACAAAGCCGGGCAGATTGCCGAGCAAGGCGGATTGCGGCATCAGTGCGCCCTTGGGCGAGCCAGTAGTGCCGCTGGTGTAAATCAGCAGTGCCGGATCGTGCGCCTGAGTGAGGACGGGCGTGAATTGATCTGAAGTTTTGGCCATAGCCTGCTGCCACAGAATCAGATCAGCGCGCTCGCAATCAATGGCGATGATGTGTTTCAGTGCCGGGCAGCTTGCACGTACCGCATCAATGCTGGCCAGCGCTGTGGCGTCAAGGATGACGACAGCGGCACCACTGTCCTGCAATCTGTATTCCAGAGCTTCAGGGCCAAACAGGACTGACATGGGCATGGCGATTGCGCCCAGCTGATAACAGGCCATGTGGGACGCCACAACTTCTGCCCGCTGAGGCAAAACGATGGCGACGCGTGTGCCGCGAGTCACGCCCAGTGACTGCAAGAGATTCGATAATTGATTCGTCTGTTTTTGTAATTGGGCATAGGTGAAGACCTGATTACCGGATGCTGCATTGCTGTCGTCTGCTTTGTGTTGAGCTTGGTGGCTGATCTGCTGATGGTCTTGCACGCTCTGTTGTTCAGACGTGGCAGCATCGAAGTAAATAGCGATGCGGTCAGGCTCGCTGGCCCAGCGCCGGCAGCAGAGTTCTGCGATATTGAAATCCTGCGGCAGCTGCCAGTGAAATTCCTGATACAGCTGCGCGTATTGATCGTTCTCTTGCATAGATGACGGGTTCGGGCTGGAGGACATGGATGCTCCCTTATAATTGTCGGGCGATGCTACCTGCACGTTCTGGCACTGGCAAGTGCGCCATTCTTTATTCTGACTGTTTAATCTCTCATGAGCGTTCCTTTGAAGTCTTCTCGTTCCGAATTCATTCAGTTGCGTGGTCTTCGTACCCACGTACATCAGTGGGGGCAGGAGGGCGCGCCTAAGCTGTTCATGCTGCACGGCTGGATGGATGTGGGTGCTTCGTTTCAGTTTGTGGTGGATTGCCTGCAGCGTGACTGGCATGTGATTGCGCCGGACTGGCGCGGCTTCGGACTGACTGAGCGTGTGCATGCAGATTGCTATTGGTTCGCCGACTATCTGGGTGATCTGGATGCCTTGCTGGATCACTATGCGAAAGATCAGGCAGTCAATCTGCTGGGGCATAGCATGGGTGGCAATGTCACCAGTATCTATGCCGGTGTACGTCCGCATCGTGTTGCACGCCTGATCAATCTGGAGGGCTTTGGCCTGCCCGCTACCTTGCCTGAGCAGGCGCCCGGACGTTATGCGAAATGGCTGGATGAATTGCGTGACCCACCCAGGATGCGCGCATATGCCAGTCGCGAAGAAGTGGTGGCGCGTCTGCAAAAAACTAATCCGCGCCTGCGTACGGATCGGGCCGATTTTCTGGCGGGGCACTGGGCGGCACCGAACGCCAGCGGCGCATGGGAAATACTGGGAGATCCTGCGCACAAACTTACCAGTGCCCAGTTGTATCGTAGCGAAGAGGTCACGGCTTGCTGGGCTCAGATTACAGCGCCTGTGTTGTGGGTAGAAGCGGATGACACGGATATCTGGCGCTGGATGGGGCCCAAGCCTCAGGCGCGTATCGAGATCGACAGGCGCAAGACCTTCATTCCTCAGGTGCAGTCGGCCATGGTGATGGATGCCGGTCATATGTTGCATCATGATCAGCCAGAGGCGCTGGCTGTACTGATAGAAAATTTTCTTGCCTGAAGCAGCGCTGCATCTGGATGATTTAATGTGTGATGCAGCGCAGGCTTGCGGTCTGCTTGTTGCGCCGTGACGAGCAGCGGCAGCTCATGCTTGAGCGTACAATCCTTACTCTGTGTTGATTCCTTTTTACTGTATTGAACAGGCATTATTTCACTATGCTGAATGTTGATTTGCATTCTCACTCGCATGTTTCGGATGGCGTCTTGTCGCCTGCGGATCTGGCTGCGCGTGCCAAGGCAAATGGCGTTGATATCTGGGCCCTGACAGATCATGACGAAATCGGCGGCATCGCTGAAGCACGCAAGGCTGCTGCTGAATTAGATTTGCGTTTTATTCCCGGTGTAGAGATTTCCATTACCTGGGCCGGCAAGACTGTGCACATCGTGGGTCTGAACATCGATGATAGCAATACGACACTCTGTGAAGGTCTGGCTTCGGTGCGTGGTGGTCGCGTGCGGCGCGGGCGCGAGATGGCCGATCAGCTGGAAGCGCGTGGCATTGCAGGGGTGTTTGAAGGTGCGCTGAAACTGGCTGACAATCCTGAGATGCTGGGCCGTACCCACTTTGCCCGTTATCTGGTGCAGACGGGTGTCTGCGCTACGGTGGCTGAGGTGTTCCAGAATTATCTGGTGGAAGGCAAGCCCGGCTTTGTGGCGCATCGCTGGGCCACGCTGGAACAAGCAGTGAGCTGGATACGCGCTGCCGGCGGAAGGGCTGTGATTGCCCATCCCGGACGCTATCCGCTTGATGCCATGCAGCTGGGAGCCCTGATCGATCACTTCCGCGAATTGGGTGGTGAAGGTATAGAAGTGACTACCGGCAGCCACACGCCTGACCAATATGATCAGTTTGCCCGCATTGCACGCTCCAGCGGCATGCTAGCTTCACGCGGCTCGGATTTCCACGGTCCGAAAGAATCGCGGGTTGACCTCGGCAGCCTGCCGCCTTTGCCTGCCGGCCTGACGCCGGTCTGGCATGACTGGCTCTCCTGACCTACCTAAGCCCCGGCAAGTTCTTAAAAAGGCAAGACTTGAATTTATTCAATCTGACGCCATATGCCTGATGAGCGCTGGCTTTGCCTGAAAGGATTTGCCGGTATCTGCCGCAAGTTTCACGTACATGTGCGGGGCTGATACTGCGCTGAGCTGATTCGGCTTGAACCCTTACCTAATTGATTGATGAGGCTTCCATGGAGACCTTTGTATGAAAAGAATTATCTTGTTCGTGCTGACCAACATCGCTGTGATTGCAGTGATGACGATAGTCCTCAGAATTCTTGGCGTCGACCGCTTCCTGACGGCGCAAGGCCTGAACATGGGCATGCTGATGGTGTTTTCTCTGGTGGTGGGTTTTACCGGCGCGATCATCTCTCTGCTGATGAGCAAGCCTATGGCGAAATGGTCAACCGGCGCTCATGTGATTGAACGCCCGGAAAATGCAACTGAGCAGTGGTTGCTGGAAACAGATC
>CAIQLE010000265.1 GCA_903872555.1 uncultured bacterium | reverse complement strand
TTATCCTGCGCTGCCTGTTTGAGCGGAGACTGACTGAAGCTTTGGCCTGACTGAATCTAAACTTCAAAGTAACTTCAATATAACTTCAATATAACTTCAACATAATTTCAACGTTAATCACAAAAAAACTTAGCCGGTCTCAGGTGCCATCGCGGTAAGTCGACACTTGTACCCGGCTATATGCTTTAATTCCAATGACCGTGATCATGTCCATGTTCATGCTCGTGTTCATGTCCACGCCAGCCTCCCCCAAAGCCATAGCGAAAACTGAGAGCTGGCCCATACACGGGCGCTCCGTATAAAGGCGGGCCATATACGGATGAGCCATACACCGATGAGCCGTAAACCACAGGTGGATAGGCTGGCTGGCCATAGACGGCAGGAGGATAGATGACCGGTCCTGCGGCAATCACTGGTGGTGGAGCTGAAGGGGTAGTCACTATTTGCACAGGGGCGTTGCCAGCGGCAGAGATTTGCACCGGGATATAAGCACCCGGATCATTCGTCATTTGCGTTGAATATTGTCTGCCTGCGTATTCGTACACCACGTTATAGGCAACGATACGATTTTCATAGCTCGTTTGCTGATCACAGCTGCTGACAGGCCGCATCACTGGTGCCCCCTGACCTTCGACAGCATCACCGAAGATAGCGCCACTAATCACACCGGCTGCGGTCGCTGCAGCACGTCCGGAGCCGCCGCCGAACTGGCTGCCTATGACACCTCCTGCGATAGCGCCCATGACTGCGCCGGCACCTGATTTGGGCTGAGCGCTCATGACCTGGCCGTTGGTGCAGACCTGATGTGGCACAGCTATGGTTTGGCTTACGGGGGTGGTGGACAGGACTCGCCCCATTTCCTGAGCCTGCGCCTCTGCGGCAAAAGCTGACAGCAGCATGAGTGGTGCGAGGGTGACTAAATGCTTGTTCATGTTTCCTCCGTACGCTGACCCTGTGCGGGTCGGGCTGGTTCTGTCTGCGTTGATGAATCTATGGCTGTAATTTAGCCAGCAAAATTATCCTGTCATGCAATTCTTACATTTGGAAACAGCTTCATTCTTTCAGTCATAGGGTTTGAGTATTTTTTATTGTCGATTTGATAGTGCGGCTACCCGCCATCTGCGCTTGCAGCTCATGCCATAATGCCCCGGCCTGATGGCCTGAATTTGCGGCCGTTTTCTAAAACATTTCTTCACGAGACAAGTATGAGCACGCATCAAACCCTGGGATTTATCGGTCTTGGCATCATGGGTGGCCCGATGGCACATCACCTGCTGAAAGCAGGCCACACCATACATACTCACACGCGCAGCAAGACCGCAGATTACTTGCTGCAGGACGGAGCCAAGCTGTGTGCCAGCGCCGCTGAGGTCGCCAGCAAGGCTGACATTATTTTCCTGATGTTGCCCGATACGCCCGATGTAGAGACGGTGCTGTTTGGCGAGCATGGTGTGGCATCCGGCCTGTCTGCCGGTAAGGTGGTGGTCGACATGAGCTCGATTTCGCCGATTGCCACCAAAGCCTTTGCAGAAAAGATTAATGCACTGGGCTGCGAGTATGTGGACGCACCTGTTTCCGGTGGTGAGGTGGGTGCAAAGAATGCGACCCTGACCATCATGGTGGGTGCCAGCGATGCGGGCTTCGAGCGTGTCAAACCTTTGTTTGAACTGATGGGCAAGAACATTACGCTGGTGGGTGGTAATGGTGACGGGCAGACGGCCAAGGTAGCGAATCAGATCATTGTGGCGCTGAATATCGAGGCGGTGGCCGAAGCCCTGCTGTTTGCAGCGCGTGCCGGCGCTGATCCTGCCAAGGTCAGGCAGGCGCTGATGGGCGGTTTTGCTTCTTCTAAAATTTTAGAAGTGCATGGCGAGCGCATGATCAAGCGTACGTTTGATCCGGGCTTCCGTATCGAACTGCACCAGAAAGATCTGAACCTGGCGCTGTCTGCTGCGCGTTCGCTCGGCCTGTCACTGCCAAACACCGCCACAGCCCAGCAATTGTTCAGTGCCTGTGTCGCGCATGGCGGTAAAGCCTGGGATCATTCGGCCATGGTGAAGGCGCTGGAGACCATGGCAAATTTCGAAGTCGCTTAACAGCGGCAGCGGCAGCGGCCTGTGACTTTGACAGGGGTGAATGCTTTTATGGCAATCACTCCGGCTTGTATCTGGTTTGTATCTGGCCTGCCTCTGCTGCTTATTAGCGAATGGACATCGACTCAGGCGAGCTTTTCGCTTATATTTCCACTAAGAATTACTTCAGTCATCGCGCTTGTTGCCGATTCACTTCTCATTGGGCCGACCGTATGCGGCCATACTGACCTGTATTACTGACCATGGCCGAAGAAGAAAAGAAACCCGAAGACCAAGCCGCCGAGCAGGCAGCGCAGGATGCGGCACAGGCCGCGCCTGAAGAGGGGGATGGCGATGAAAAACCGCCACAGCCCCCGGTCAAGTGGAAAAAGATAGTCGAAGAAGGCCATGCCGGTGCGCACGGTGGTGCGTGGAAGATTGCGCTGGCCGACATGATGACGGCGATGATGGCGTTCTTCCTGCTCATGTGGTTGCTGGGCGCGACGCCTGAAGATCAGAAGCAAGGTATTGCAGAATATTTCCAGCCCACCGACAGACGCGAAGCGGCCATGGGTGAAACAGCCGGCTCGAATGGCATGTTCGGCGGTCGTTCCATTATTGACCCCGAAACTATTCCGGGACCGCCTCAGCAGGAATCGCTGATGGAGCGCGTCACCCCGAATTCACAGGCAGGGCCGAATGAAGATCGCGGCACATCGCCTGACGACAAGCCCATGCCCAAGTATGCGAAAGATCTGACGGAAGAACAAAAGCAGCAGATTGCAGCGCAGGCTGAAAAAGAAAAGCTCGATAAGCTGGAAAAAGAAATTACGGATCGTCTGTCAGAAAATCAGCAACTGGCTGACCTGAAAAATCAGGTGAATTTCACGCGTGAAAAAGATGGCTTGCGTATCGATATTATCGACAAGGCTAACTTCTCCATGTTCGGCAGTGGCAATGCAGGTATGCAGGCAAGGGCAAAATCCCTGATCAGTGAAGTCGCAAAATCACTGAATGCCATGCCCAATAAACTGGCGATCAAAGGCCATACCGATAGCGTTCCTTTTGCGGATGGCAATGATCGCAGCAACTGGTCGCTGTCCATAGAACGATCCGAAGCAACGCGCCGCATGCTGGAGCAAGGCGGCATGCCCAGCTCACGCTTTGCGCGGATTGAAGGGGTAGCCGACACCGCACCTTTTAACGCGAAAGATCCGTCTGATCCTCGTAACCGCCGTATCAGTATTACGGTGCTCTACAACGATCCGCCACTAGCTAAGTAAGCGGTATGAGAATCTGAAGTTTCCATTTCCATTTCCGTTTCTGATAACGCTTAGGCTTGCGGAAATTTCCTTAGCATCCACGCATAAATTGCAGCACCTGCGAGCAGGGTCAGCGCTGCAATATTCAAAGCCCAGCTAAACCCTGTTGCATGATCAGGCGCCCTTGCCAGCAGTATCGCTGCCACAGGCGGCCCGATGATCTGGCACAAACCAAAAGCAGCGGATAACAAGCCTATGATGGCCGATACTGCTTGCGGATGGAGTTTTCTGCCCAGCTGCATCACAAAAAAAGTAATCACCGTAAACGGCAAGCCCACCAGCAGGCTACCTAAGGCAAAACCAGCCAGTGTCGGCAACCAGTTCCCCATCACCACACCGAGTGCCTGCATCAGGTAACAGCCTATCAGCAGCAGGCGCTGATCTACCCGTGCCGGTATGCGTGAAGCGATCACGGCACCACAGGCCACGCCCACGCCCAGCATGGGCCAGAACAGATCAGGCCATACCGAGCCAGGCAAGGCTGTGCGCGCAATCACCGGCAAAAAAGTGGCCGTAATAATGTAACCAAACCCCGCCAGACCATAGGCGACAGTCAGTGCCGCTTTTTCAGTCGTGCTGCCCCCCTGTGCTATCGCCAGTGCCTGCGTACTGCTGTTTGACTGTGGCACGTCATCATCCTTAAAAATAGGCCACACCAGCAGGGTCATACAGGCTGCAAGCAGACTGAAGGCAAGCCAGCCCGAACCGGCGCGCCAGTCCATCTGCACCATCAGGCTGGCGAGCAGCCCACTGCTGGCAATGCCCACACCGGGGCCTGCATAGACGATGCCACCGGCAGTCGGTGCATTCAGCCGGGCCAAATGCGCCAGGCACCAGGTTGAGGTGAAAACAAAAGCGAAGGCCGTGATGACTCCGGCCATAAAGCGCCACCATGGCCAGGCAGCCGGCCAGTCGGTCGCCATCATGGCCGTCAGCACGCACGTGATGCTGAGACAGCTTTTGACCATCAGTGCATTTTTTAAGGGGGGCAAAGACCAGCGCGACCACAGCATAGGTTGCAGCGTGCACAGCAGCGCTCCCAATAAATATCCCAGGTAATTGGCACTCGCCAGCCAGCTGGCGCCGGCAATGTCGAGCAAGCCATCATTGAGCATCATGGGCATCAGGGGCGTGAATGCGAAGCGACCTATGCCCATGGCAACGGCGAGTGACAGCGTGCCAGCCAGCGCGATGACAAGTGGCTTGTGCACTCTGTTTTGAGGGCTTGAATTTTCCATCCGGCGATTGTAGTCGGAAAAATTGAATCGCCTGATTCTGCGCATAGACGTATGACTGGCAGCGACAGTTTGTGCGCCCACAATCAGCGTCAGTGACAGCTGCCTACACTGGACCCCTATTCATGATGAAGGACGGTCTCTGGCTATGGAACAGGATTTAATGAGCGCCACCGAAGCACCCGTCGTCAAACAGAAAAATTCACCCGGTATTGTGCTGCCGCGCAGTACGGTTTTAGAGTATCCCTCTGCATTAGAGGGAGGTGAGGTTTATCCCACACCGGATGAGCCTTTAGCTTTCAGGGCATGGTTTGAGCGTGAAGGTTATATCGTCGTTCGCCATGCAATACCATCTCGGCTCTGTCAGCATGGTATCGATGCGTTCAGGCGCGAAGTGCTGGTTGATAAGCTCGGTTTTTTTGAACGACATGCTTCAGGAAAATTTGAAAGGCATGTCTATACGGACCGTGGCTTCATGAAATATCCCATCATGAATCTGCAGGATCTGCCTGAGAAAAAATATGCAGGCTTTCGGCGTGCCGGGCTTCATGTGCTGACTCACGCTTCCATACAACGAGCCATTCGCGTGCTGTGTAATGAAGCAGGCCGTGTCGTGCACACCATGTACTTTGACGGCAATCAAACGACCTGGGCCCATCGCGATGGTCATTACATTGATTCTGGTCAGGCCGGCAGCATGATAGGGGTGTGGGTTGCAGCGGAAGATATTCATCCTCAGGCCGGACGATTTTTTGTTATCCCGCGCAGTCATCGCATGCGCGTGCCCGGAGAGGAAGGCGACCCGAATGCGGCAGAGTACAAAGCCAGAATGGCCGACTTTGTCCGGCACGGTCCGCTGGAATGCGTGTCCCCCGTCTTAAAGCAAGGTGACTTGCTGTTGTGGACTTCTAAAACCATACACGGCAGTCTGCTCACCGAAGATGAGCATTATTCGCGCCGTTCTTTTACTGCGCACTATGTGCCCTGCTCACATCCCTATCAATGGAATGTGAAACAGCATGCTTCCAGCCGTAGCATGCATTTCAATCGTGTCGAGGTGATTTTGCATCGTGACGATGCGACCTGGCTGAAACGCCTGCGCAATCATGTACGTTCCGACTGGCCGGAGCTGTATGGCATGGCCCGTGCGCTGACTCAGCGCAGGGCTGCCGATTAAAACGGGGCGTTGTCAGTGCGCTTGCATCGGCCTGCGATCAGCTCGAGACGTTTGCCCGCTTCCAGATCCAGCCACTGTTTGAATTCACCAGTCCTGCGATTGAGGGTAATGTGTTCGCCGGTAATGACCAGACTATAGCGCTTGAACATGGCAGGACGGCTGATTTCCAGTACTTCACCATTCACACGCAAAGTACCTTTGCGGTTGAGTGAAATCGCATATTCGCCAGCATAGGCGCCGGTACTTTCATCGAATTCAAAAATTGCCGGCAGGGTCAGCTTGCTGGTCTCAAAGGGCTGATTCAATCCATCGCTGGGCTTGTTAACGTTGACCTCACAGATAACTTCAAGCTTACCTTTGTTCAGAAATTTTTCAGGAGCGTTACTGCCGATATTCAGTGAGATGAGGCCAGTCATGGCGGCAATCACCAGTAGCAGCACCGAGAGTGCAGCACCCAGCAAGATGCTCACAGTTTTACTCATCAAATTCTCCGTTGAATAGCCATGCTTATGGCGTGATTCTTGTTGTTTCGACATGATGCCCGCCAGACAAAGGCAGCGGGCCGTCCTTATTCGGGTTTATGATGCCACGAAATCAGGGCAGTGACGCCTGAAGCATACAAACAAGAGACGATCATGAACAATCATTCGCAGGCCGCTGTGATGGCAGGCACGGACTTCATTCCTGATACGCGTTCACGCGTGAAATCTATTTTGATGGCTTCAATCGGCAACCTGATCGAATGGTATGACGTTTATGCGTATTCTGCGTTTTCGCTCTATTTTGCGCCTGCTTTTTTCCCTTCCAGTGATCCGGTCGCCCAGCAATTGTCTGCAGCCGCAGTGTTTGCCGCCGCTTTTATTGTGAGACCGCTGGGCGGTGCCTTGTTTGGCTGGATAGCGGATCGTCATGGACGACGGCGTTCACTCATGTTGTCGGTATTGCTGATGTGTTTTGGATCGCTCCTGATTGCACTCAGTCCCACGCATGCCGAGATCGGTGCATGGGCTGCAGTGATACTGGTCGCTGCGCGGCTTTTGCAGGGTCTGAGTCAGGGTGGCGAGTATGGTGCCAGTGCGACCTATCTGGCCGAGATGGCAGAGCCTGAGCGACGCGGCTTTTATTCCGGCGTCTGGTACACCACCCTGATTGGTGGCCAGTTAGTGGCCATACTTCTCTTGCTGGTGCTGCAAAAATTTTTCCTGAGTCCGGACGAACTCAAGGCCTGGGGCTGGCGCATCCCGTTTGCGATTGGTGCGCTGCTGTCTTTGTATGCCTTGTTCATGCGCAGGGATATGCATGAAACTGAGCACTATCAACAGCTGGAGCAAGTAGCTGGCAGCGGCTCAGCTTCAGCATCGCTGAAGACCTTGCTCAGTCACTGGCGACAATTATTGCTCGTGATTGGTATCACGATAGGTGGAACCAGCGCCTTCTATACCTACACCACCTATATGCAAAAGTTTTTGAAATTATCCGTGGGACTCAGCGACTCACAGGTCAGCACAGTGGTACTGGGCTATCTGATCGTTGCTCTGTTGTTGCAACCTGTCTTTGGTGCCTTGTCTGATCGCGTCGGCCGCAAACCCATGCTGATCTGGTTTGGTGTGATGGGTGTGCTCTGCACTTACCCTTTGCTGACTTTGTTGTCACAGACCCGAGACCCATGGGTGGCGTTTGGACTGATTTGTTTTGCCTGGGTGATCGTCTCGGGTTATACCTCAATCACGGGCATCATCAAGGCCGAGCTGTTTCCGACTTCTGTGCGCGCACTCGGTGTCGGTGTGCCGTATGCGCTGACCGTTTCGATATTTGGCGGCACAGTGGATGCGGTCGCCCTGAGTTTTAAACAGGCGGGCTATGAAAGTGGTTTTTACTGGTATGCGACGGCATGTATTTTTGTGTCGCTGATGGTGTATCTGCGTATGCCTGACACACTCAGGCATTCAAAAATGGAACAAGCTCATTAATCGCAATGAGTTCATTAAGCGCATTGAGTTCAGTGAGATCACTCAGACCAGTCAGTTCTCTCAGGTCAGTGCGTGTTAAGAATGAGGGTGACTGAGGGGCAGATTATCTGCGTGTATGACGTGATCGTCACTTAAGGATACAGCGTGTTTCTGCCAGTGAGCGTTTTACATGAAATTGCGTGTATGCAGACCTGACAGGCGCTCGGCTTCTTCAAGCGGAAAACCCAGTCTGACCAGTCTTGCCTTGCGGCCGGTGGCCATGTCCTGCTTGAGTTTCTGTACGCGGGAAAAGCCTTGCTGTATGGCTTGCGGGCTGGTGTCGCCGGCTGCCAGCAATATGAGTGCATCAAACACTTCTTCATTCAGGCCTGAGCTGGTGGCCAGCGTGTCATAGCGTTGCTCGATGGCGGCTTTCAGCGCGGACTGATAACCCGGATCTTGCGACAGACGATATTCCAGATGTGCCATACCAAAAGCGACATGCCGGGCTTCATCGCGTGCGACCAGACGTGCGATCTGGCGCGTCAGGGGATCAGGTCCATATTCATGCAGAAAATTGAGCAGATTGACGAAGCTGCCTTCGCCCAGTACCGACAACAGGAAAGCACTGCTGGAAAAATCGCCTGATTCAAACAAGGTCTTGAGTGATTCCTGTCCGCCTGCACCAGAGCGTGCAGGGTTGGCGCGATGTAGTGTGGCACGGCGCGTAAAGACTTCGACGTGGCGTGCTTCATCGGCGCATTGAATCGCCAGCAATTGCATCACTTCGCGGAAGTGAGGATGCACCTGGCCTAAATGACGGGCCGGCACCAGTAGAGCTGCGTTTTCATTTTCAATCAGATAGGTCATCACCTGCACGACCGCATCTTCCACATCGGCAGGCAGCGAGTCGTCTGCGTTCCAGTCGATGGCGGTCTCTGGGTCCCACTGGCCAGCCAGTGCCTGCTTGTACAGATCAGCGGCGGATTCGGCCCAGATTTCGGATTTATCGCTGAAGCGGAAATCAAAGCCAGGGCTGCCGGCCTCGACCGTGGCGCCGCGTGCTGCCACACCCCAGTCGGAAGGCGCATGTTCCGCAATAGCGTGGGGGGAGGCTCGATTAGCGTCACCACTTTGCACAGCACCGTGCCAGCGTCCTGACTGATAAGGGCCGCGCACAATGTCTGCATGATCCGCCACAAACGATACCGCATGACCATGGCTGCGGCACCAGGCCAGCAGATGCATGTCCCAGTCCGGTGCGCTGCCTTGTACGCGCAGGGTGTCGCCTATGGCAAGCTGATCCAGCGCGCGCTTGATCAGCAAATGCGCGCCCTGGTCCAGCCCCATCGATTTAATATCGATAGTCTGCGGTAGTGATGTTGCCTGCAGCATCGTAGAACTTCTCGTCATCGACAGCGCGTTCCAGCGCCGCATAGCCCGAAGTGCGGCCGGTTTTCCATTGGCGCAGGCCTTCCAGTTCCAGCAGTGGACGCACGACCGGATCATCCCAGCGCATGCCCAGCAGCAGTTCGGTAAAGCGAGCGATTTGATCTGCCGGTGCGCCCGGACTGATCGTGAAATTGCAGTGATCAAAGGGCGCAGTGCGGGTCAGCACGCGGGTCTGGCCGGCGGGCAGTGTGCCATCCGACGAGAAAGCGAGATGATTACCGTCAATCATCCATGCCGCATCGACCTTGCCCTGTACCAGTGCCTTGGCTGCATCCAGTTCACCGCCGACGTGGTCGCCATGTTTACCGCCCAGCACATCGAAGCGCTGCGCGCTGTAATCACGACCTGCCACCAGACCTGATTGACGCAGATGGTCCATAGGAATCAGTGTCGCTTGTGGTGAATCGATGGCACCAAAGCCCACGATCTTGCCGTGTAAGGCTTCCACGCTGTCGATGCCACTGTTGCTGCGTACGACCAACACCGAAGTCAGGTCGCAATCCGTGTCTCGCATGGCCACCGCAGATACGGTGAGACCTTGGGCGCGCGCCATACGTTCAGCACGCACCCAGGCCAGAGGAGAATTCCAGGCCAGATGCAGGTTGCCATTGAACTGGTCTTCGACCTGTCGTTCATAGTTTGAATAGAGCACGAAGTCGAAAGGCAGGCCGCGCTCGTGGAACCAATGCTTGAAGCCTTCCCAGATCGTGACCACTTTGGGTGCGTAAGCAACCGCACCCATCACCAGAGGCTGATGACTCATCATGATTCCTTAAAACAGGGGCAGGCCAGTGATGGCCTTGCCGATGAAATCAAACAGGACATCCGTGGTGGGTGCCATCACATGCGAAGCGCGGGCATCACGGAACAGACGTTCAACGCCGACTTCTTTGCGGAAGGCAGCGCCACCGCAGACACGCATAGCGGTGTCGGTGACTTCGAGCGCGGTCTCAGCAGCAGCGGCCTTGATTTCGAGTACGCGCAACATGGTGTCTGCACGGCCGGAACCGATAGCGGCCAGCGTATCTTGTAGCAGGCTGTTGGCCATATCGGTTTTGATACGGGCACGTGCCAGATAGGCGCGTATGGTTGGCAGATCAGCCAGCGAAGTATTCAGATGTTCATGACGTGTGCTGGTGACGTGAGCAATGGCACGCGAGAGACTGCCTTCCATGGTGCCTACGGAGCATGAAGCATTCAGTACACAGAACCAGGGCAGAACCACGCCCATCATCATGTCAAAGCCTTTGCCATCTTCACCCAGCTGATTGCCGGCGGCGATGCGCACATCGGTTGCAGTCACAGGTGACGAGGCATTGCCACGCATGCCCATGCCATTGAAGGGAGCAGCAAGCTTCAGGCCGCTGGCTTTGGCATCCACGTACCAGATGCTGCTGGCGCCTTCGGCAGCCACCGGTTTACTCGACCAGACATAAGAATTGGCTTCGAAAGCGGACGTGATCCAGCTCTTGCGAGCATTCAGCACAATGTGGTCGCCGTCACGGGTGGCGGTACTGGCAGGTGCCCAGAAATGACTGCGTGATTCGGCTTCAGAGAAAGCGAGAGTGGTCAGGTGGCGACCGGCAGCAATCTCACGTCGCACTTCTTCCTGACCATATTGTTCCAGCACCGCGACTGCGCAGTAATGCATGCAGACGATCATGGCGGTGGAAGGGCATTGTTGTGCGAGGCTGGAGACGACCTGACTGGCTTCGGCAAGGCCGAGGCCCATGCCGCCGACCTCTTTGCTGCTGACTAAGCCGAGAAGGCCTGCCTTGCCCAGTGCGTCGATGACGGGGCGGGGGAATACTGCGTTTTTATCGGTTTCAGGAGCGAGATTTTGTAACTGGCCGGAGATGATGCTATTGAGTTGGTCAATATAGGTCATGTTGAGAGTTTTCAGGGTTGATGGAGAATCGGGCGTTGCCTTAGGCGTGCGCGCTCAATCGAGACCGGAGTATATCTCAGTGCCTGTCCTCAGGCGATTTTGGGCATTTCAGAATTACTGGGTGCAGTAACCGTGCAAAATTTCAGTGGCAACTAATACAAAAGGCTTCTTGCTGCCCTTGTCCTGCACACGGACTTCGAAAAACTGGCTTTGCACGCGGCCGCCATTGCGTGTGGCCAGTACTTTGTAAGAGTTTTGCGTAGAGCCGGTATCCAGCACGCTGATCTTCCAGCCTGAATTGTTGACGAAGCGTCCCATCATCAGGCCGGTGTTGTGCTGAACAATAAATTCAGCACCGGCGGCGGTTTCGTAATAATTCTTCTTTCCTTCCAGCGCTTCCAGCGCGCCCTCGGGACTGATCTCAGAGACGCCGGTGATGGTGCATGTGAGGTCGCTCGCTGCCAGAGCCGGTGTGCTGAGCATGGTCAGCAGAACCGTTAATGTGAATGCTGGGATTAATGTCAGGCGCATAGTGAATTACCGATAATCTTCAATGGGTATGTCAAACAAGTTCAAACGCAAACGTAAATTCGAAAAAGACTTAAATTCAAACACAGAATCAAATTCAAACACTGCAACAAACTTAGGCCAGAACCCTTCTGAGCCAGCGTCCTATATCGTCTATCTCTTCTTCGCAGACAGAATGCGGCATGGCGTATTCATGCCAGTCTATGCTGTAACCCAGTCCAAGCATCAGATCGCGTGAGGCCTCGGCTCTGTCTATCGTCACCACCGGATCGCCGCGACCGTGGGCCATAAAGATGGGCGTCTGCTGGTTGGCTGAGCTACGTTCAGCAGCAAGCGTGGCTGCGATGGGCAAATAGCCGGACAGGCACAAGAGGCCAGCCAGTGTGTGCTGATGACGCAAACCGGTTTGCAAAGTCATGGCACAACCCTGAGAAAAACCGGCGATCACGATGTTCTCTGAAGCGATGCCGCGTTCATTTTCTCGTGCTATCAATTGCTCTATGCTTTGCTGAGATTTACGCAGTCCGGCTTCATCCTCACGACGCACCAGATCCATACCAAAAATATCGTACCAGGCACGCATGACATAGCCGCCGTTGACCGTTACAGGAATAGGTTCGGCGTTCGGAAAAATAAACCGTATGCCGGGGCAGCCAGATAAATCAAGCTCGCGCACGATGGGCAAAAAATCATTGCCATCGGCACCCAGGCCATGCATCCAGATGACTGATGCAGTGGGTTGATCAGCGGTGGCGACTTCGATGGTTTCCAGCAGATGAGTGCTCATGATGATGGTAAGATTTTTTGATGGGATGATAGAAGACCTGAATCAGGTATTGATTTATTTCACACGTATTTTTATTGGTTTGGCATCGCTTTATTCGGTAGCGCTTTACCCGGCATATCTTTAATGAGTATTTATTTACTTCGAATCGCAGATTTAGGACGGAAGACTTTGCACACCGCCTCATGCGTTTCTATGTAAGGACCACCGATCAGATCGATGCAATAAGGTACGGCTGCAAAGATGCCTCCGACGACTGACTTACCTGATTCATCTTTCAGGCCTTCCAGTGTTTCACGTATAGATTTTGGCTGACCCGGCAGGTTCATGATGAGGGCAGCATGGTCGGTAGTCTCACGAATCACTGCCACTTGCCGCGACAGGATGGCAGTCGGCACAAACTTCAGACTGATCTGACGCATCTGCTCACCAAAGCCGGGCATGATTTTGGTGGCGACCGCCAGTGTGGCTTCAGGGGTGACGTCGCGCCGTGCAGGTCCGGTGCCGCCGGTGGTCAGCACCAGATCACAGCCGACTTCATCGACCAGCTCAATCAGGGTTTTTTCAATCAGATGCTGTTCATCCGGTATCAGGCGGGTTTCCATTTGCCAGGGACTGGCCAATGCCTGTGTGAACCAGTCACGCAGGGCAGGGACGCCCTGATCTT
>CAIQLE010000264.1 GCA_903872555.1 uncultured bacterium | reverse complement strand
GGCCAGCCGTTGGCATCTCGTCCAGGCAGCAACTGGTAAACGATCAGGTTTATTTTGTCTGCCAACGATTCAACGGCGCGGTGCCATTGATCGGTGGGGCAGTAAAGCACGTCCTGTTTGTTCCGCTCCGTCGTGGTGGGCAGCATCGTCTGGTGGGGGCTGAACCGCACACGCACCGGCAAGCTGGTACTGGCTGTGATTCACAGTGAAGAAGTCGCTTCCAGCATGGGGGTGAATGTGTCACACATTTATACGCTGGCCTTCGGTGCCGGTATCTTTCTGGCGGCCTTAGGCGGTGCTTTAACAGCTCCGATGATTTCTGTGCAGCCGGGCGTGTCGGTCGGCGTGATCATTGTGTCGTTTGCGGTTGTCATTATCGGTGGTCTGGGCAGCATTCCGGGCGCGGCCATAGGCGCACTCATTGTCGGCATGGCACGCGCATCGGCTGTGCATCTGATGCCGGTCGCTGAATTATTTTCTATTTATGTCGTGATGGCCGTAGTGCTGATGTTTAAGCCCGAAGGTTTATTCCAGCGCGATCAGGCAAGGAAGATCTGACATGAGCTTTTATCGTTCTTCCACGTCGCGCACCTTCGCTGCTGGGCTGTTCATAATGCTGGTACTGCTGCTTGCAGGCACAGCCATGCCGCGCTGGCTAAATTTTCTGATCACGATGGCTGCGGCCAATGGTCTGGTGTCGCTCGGTATTGTTTTGCTGATGCGTAGCGGTGTGGTGTCATTTGGTCAGGGTCTGGTATTTGCCGTAGGCGGTTACGCCGCGGCACTCGCCTTCGGCCAATGGGGAATCACTGATGCTGTCCTGCTTGCCCTCGGTGGCGGTGTGATAGCGGCACTGGTCGCACTACCCTTTGCCTGGCTGATCGCCCGTTACCGCGGCATTTTCTTTGCCATGCTTTCACTGGCACTGTCGATGGTGCTGTATGGCTTACTGATGAAATCACAGGCCATGGGCGGCTCCGATGGTTTCAATATGGGCCGCCCCACTTTGTTTGGCCTGCGTCCGGCTGACAGCTGGAGTGCCTATGCGAATTTTGCCGTGACGATTGTGCTCACAGCCATCGTCGGTATGGCCGCCCGTGTGTATTTCGACTCCACCCATGGGCTGGTTGCACTCGCTGCGCGTGACAATGAAATTCGTGTTGAATATCTTGGCAGCTCAGTACAGGGACTGATTGCCACCAATTTCGTGATCGCCGCGTTTGTCGGTGGTCTGGGCGGCGCACTGGCCGTGATGGCTCTGGGACATGTAGAACCTGAATTCAGTTACTGGACCCGTTCAGGTGATTTCGTTTTTGTAGCAATCCTGGCCGGACATCATAGTGTGCTGGCTGCACTGATTGCTTCTACCGTGCTGGAAGTCGTTCGTTCATTTTCCAGTGCTTATTTCCCCAACACCTGGCAACTGGTACTGGGCGTGTTCCTGCTTGCTGTGATTCGTTTCCTGCCGCGCGGCATAGGCTCGCTATGGGAAGCACGCCGTCAACGGGGAGAACAGGCATGACCCATTTTGAATACGCCATCTCTGCACGCGGCATACAAAAACGTTTTGGTGCCGTTGTCGCCGCATCCGATATTGAACTCCATGTACCGACAGGACAAAAGCTGAGCCTGATAGGCAGCAATGGTGCCGGCAAGACCACCTTCGTCAATATGATCACGGGCTATATCAAGCCCGATGCCGGTGAGATTTTGCTGCATGGTGAAAATATCGCCGGACTGGCACCGCGCAGCATTGCCCGCAAAGGCGTGGCGCGCTCTTTTCAGATTCCGCAGCTGTTTAAAGAAATGAGCGTGACCGACAATATGCTGGTGGCGATCGCTTCTCAGGAAGGCGCGCTATCTTTCTGGCGTCCCGCAAAAAACAACATCGCACTCGAACGTGCAGCAGAATTATTGGAACGTTTTGAACTCACTGCCCATGCCGGTCGTCTGGTGGGTGAATTGCCGGGAGGTGTGCGCAAATTGCTGGACATCGCAATGGCACTGACCCGACATCCCAAGGTCTTGCTGCTGGACGAACCAACTTCTGGCGTGTCTGCGGATGAAAAATTCCCCATGATGGAAACCGTCATGCGCGCG
>CAIQLE010000263.1 GCA_903872555.1 uncultured bacterium | reverse complement strand
AATCATGCGCAAGCCGTAGCAGTACGGCTGAATCCAGACCGCCACTGTAGGCAATGGCGATGCTGCTCTCTTCACTGCTGTTTTTACTGCTGCTGTTTTTACTGCTGCTATTTTTGTTGATGAGACTGTCGCTGTATACACCTGCTTGCCGCGAAACGACAACGCGCGCCAGAATTGCTTCCAGCGCGCGTTCGAAGATGTGTGCGACAGTTACGGCTGTCTTATTCAGAGGTCGAGATTTCCTTGAATTTGCCATAGCTCATGAGCTTCTCATGACGAGCTGCCATCAAGTCTTTGGTTTTCACGCCCTGGAACTGGCGCAGGGTATCAGCCAACGCGCGCTTCAAGAGTATGGCCATTTGTTTTGGATCACGATGGGCGCCACCCAGAGGCTCATTCACGATCTTGTCGATCAGATTGAGTGCCTTCAGACGATGCGCCGTCAGACCCAGTGCTTCAGCTGCATCGGATGCGCGCTCGGACGTCTTCCACAATATCGAAGCACAACCTTCAGGTGAGATCACCGAGTAAGTGGCATATTGCAGCATTAGCACCGCATCGCCGACTGCAATCGCCAGCGCACCACCAGAACCACCTTCACCGATGATGGTGGCAATCAGGGGCACTTTCAGTTCCGCCATGGCGTACAGGTTGTGTCCTATGGCTTCAGACTGTCCGCGCTCTTCTGCATCGATACCGGGGAAAGCACCGGGCGTATCAACGAAGGTAAATACTGGCAAGTTAAATTTTTCAGCAACCTTCATCAGGCGCAGGGCTTTGCGATAGCCTTCCGGTTTGGGCATACCGAAGTTGCGCATCGCGCGCTCTTTGGTATCGCGACCTTTTTGATGACCAATTACCATACAGGCCTGACCATTGAAACGGGCCAGACCACCGACGATGGACTTATCATCTGCATAGCTGCGGTCGCCGTGCAATTCATGGAAGTCGGTAAAAATCTCATTCACATAGTCCATGGTGTAAGGACGTTGCGGATGACGGGCGATCTGAGAGACTTGCCAGGGCGTGAGCTTAGCGTAGATGTCCTTGGTCAGTTGCTGACTTTTCTGGGACAGACGATCAATCTCTTCGGTGATGTCGACGGCTGAGTCTTCCTGCACAAAGCGCAGTTCATCAATCTTGGACTCTAACTCGGCGATCGATTGCTCAAAGTTGAGGAAGGTAGTTTTGCTCACGGTGACTCCTTAATATCCCTGCGTTCAGGCTGCTCGTGACAACCCGGCAGTAAGGATAATATCAATCTTGCATCGGGTAAATCAATATTCTACAGGCTCTGGGTCCAGACTACGCCACATATACCAGGTGGCGACAGTACGCCAGGGTTCCCAGTTGGCCGCCACCTCGCGTGCATCGCTGCGGGAAACCGGCTCGCCTGAGAAATAATTGACGCTGATGCCACGCACCAGCCCCACATCATCCAGAGGCAAAATATTCGGTCTTAGTAAATTGAAAATCAAAAACATCTCGGCCGTCCAACGGCCTATGCCACGGATCTGTATCAGCTCGGTGATTACATCCTCATCGTCCATCGCCGCCCAGTCCATCGTATGCACCTTGCCATCGCGGAAATGCTCCGCCAGATCGGTCAGGTACTCAGACTTGCGCTTGGACAGGCCGCAGGCAGCCAGCTTGACCAGACCGAGCTTTTGTATCGCCAGCGGGTTCATTTTCGGACAAGCCACCAGCAGACGTTCCCACACTGTTTGTGCTGCCTTGACCGAAATCTGCTGACCCACAATAGAACGTGCCAGCGTCACGAAAGGCTCGCCACGTCCCACCAGTTGCAGGTCGCCAAAACGCGGTATGAGTT
>CAIQLE010000262.1 GCA_903872555.1 uncultured bacterium | reverse complement strand
GGGATCGCGTAGCCATCTTCATCGCTGCACTGGCGGCAATTGCCCTGCTGCGCTACAAGGTAGGAACCATCCGGCTGATCGCCGCCTGTGCCCTGGCGGGCCTCGTGGTATCGTATCTGCCTCTTAAAACTGTTTTTTAATGGCAGCCCCGCAGCGCCCTAAGCAGACATGACTGAACGTATCATCCCCGTCGCCGACCTGCGCTATTTGCAAGCGGTACCCCACATCCCTGAGCTGCTGACGGCACCTACCGGCCTACTGTCAGACAAACTGGCGCGCCCTTTGCGTGATTTGCGCATCTCCGTCACCGATCGCTGTAACTTCCGCTGCGTCTACTGCATGCCCAAGGAAGTCTTCGATAAAGATTATGCTTTCCTGCCGCACGGACTCTTGCTCTCTTTCGAAGAAATTACCCGCATCACCAAAATCTTTGTTGCACACGGCGTAGAAAAAATTCGCCTCACCGGCGGCGAACCCCTGCTGCGCAAGAACATAGAAAAACTCATAGAAATGCTGGCCGTTATTACGACGCCGGAAGGTAAGCCGCTCGACCTGACCATGACCACCAATGGCTCATTACTGGCCAAAAAAGCACAGTCATTGAAAGATGCCGGACTGCAGCGCGTCACGGTCTCGCTTGATTCTCTGGACGAGGCAACCTTCCAGCGCATGAATGATGTCGACGTCCCTGTCGCCGATGTGCTGCATGGTATTGACGTTGCACATCAGGTCGGTCTAGGCCCTATCAAAGTGAACATGGTCGTCAAAGGCGGCGTGAACGATCAGGAAATCGTGCCCATGGCGCAGCACTTTAAAGGTAGCCCGGTCATCCTGCGTTTTATTGAATACATGGATGTCGGTGCATCGAATGGCTGGAAGATGGATGAGGTGATTCCCTCGGCCGAAGTCGTGCGCCGCATCAGCGAGAGCATGCCCTTGCAGGAAGTCGAAGCCAACTACACCGGTGAAACAGCCGAACGCTGGCGCTATGTGGATGGCCAGGGTGAAATCGGCGTCATCTCCAGCGTGACACAGGCATTCTGCAGCGACTGTAATCGTGCGCGCCTGTCGACCGAAGGCAAACTCTTTACCTGTCTGTTTGCCACTGGTGGCCATGATCTGCGCGCCTTGCTGCGCAGTGAACACAGCGATGCACAGATCTCCTCGGCGATTGCGCACCTCTGGTCGAAACGCGAAGACCGTTACTCTGAGCTGCGCACTAAGCATACCGAGGGATTGGAAAGACCTGTACGTAAAGTCGAGATGTCTTACATAGGCGGCTAGGCTGCATGGCCATGTTGCACACTTCCTTGTCCGAACTCACTGCCCTGCTGGCTGGCCATGATGCGCAAGCCCTGCCGGTAACAGCTGTGCAGCAAGCCATCGCTGCCAGCATCCGCCCCATCACCGAGACCGAGATTGTGCCCCTCAAAGCTGCACTGGGGCGTGTGCTGGCAGGCGAACTCATCTCACCGATCAATGTGCCCGCCTACGACAACTCCGCCATGGATGGTTATGCCCTGCGC
This sequence comes from uncultured bacterium, assembly GCA_903872555.1. Classification (GTDB taxonomy): domain Bacteria; phylum Pseudomonadota; class Gammaproteobacteria; order Burkholderiales; family Burkholderiaceae_D; genus Pernthalerella. The sequence goes on along the minus strand of CAIQLE010000262.1, from coordinate 1,997 downwards.
GGCAGCGATCTGTCGGATCAGGCAATCACGCTAAAGGTGGTCGGCATAGCCTTTGCGGGACATCCATATGTGCAAACAGTCAGCGCAGGAGAATGCGTGCGCATCATGACGGGGGCTGTCATGCCCACAGCATGCGACAGTGTGATTCCACAGGAACTCTGTAGCCAGGCCAGTGAAACCAACGTCACCATTCCCGCGAATAAAATCAAAGCGGGAGACAACCGACGGCTCGCCGGAGAAGACTTGCCAGCAGGCTCAGCGGCCTTAGCGAAAGGCAAACTGCTCACACCTGCAGATATAGGACTGATTGCCTCGCTGGGAATAGCCGAAGTAAGGGTGATGCGTCGTTTGCGTGTTGCGTTTTTTTCGACCGGTGATGAACTGCGCTCTATAGGCCAGCCACTGGAAGCCGGCTGCGTATATGACAGTAATCGCTACACGCTGCATAGCATGTTACTGCGTGCACATTGTGAACCCATAGACATGGGTGTCGTCAGAGATGATCCGGACTCACTCGAAGCAGCCCTGCGCACTGCCTGCGCAAATGCCGATGTCATCATCACCACCGGCGGTGTTTCTGCCGGTGATGCTGACTACACCAAACAAATGATGGCACGGCTGGGCGACGTGGGTTTCTGGAAAATCGCCATGCGACCCGGCCGTCCCATGGCCTTTGGAAAAATTCTTTGCGATGGACGTGAGGCACTGCTGTTCGGATTGCCCGGCAATCCTGTCGCTGTGATGGCGACCTTTTATTTCTTTGCACGCGAAGCCATCTATCAGTTGATGGGTGCACTGCCGCAGGTGCAGCATGTATTTAGCGTCAATAGCGCACAAGCTATCAGAAAAAAACCTGGTCGCACCGAGTTTCAGCGTGGCGTGCTTTCCAGAGATGGCCATGGCAGGCAGCTAGTAACCCTCACGGGCGCGCAAGGCTCAGGCATACTGAGTTCCATGTCCGATGCCAACTGCATGGTGGTGTTAAACCATGAGCAAGGCGATATCGCTGCGGGTGAAATAGTTTCCGTTCTGCCTTTTGATGGCCTGATCTGAACAGCTAGCAGTTTTAATCGGCTTTGTTCCGCATCCAGTCTGCTGTCCTGAAGAAAGCATTCAGCAATATATCTTGCTTGTCTTCTGAAAAACCCATATCGCGCATGGCCATCAGCATGCAAGTCAGCCACTGATCCCTTTCATTGCTGCCTATAGAAAAAGGCAGATGACGTGCACGCAAAAAAGCATTGCCATAGCGTGGCGTATACAGGTCCGGACCACCGGTCCAGCCGGAAAGAAAGTGATACAGCTTGTCGCGTGAGCCTTCAAGTGAAGGCGGATGCATCGCCCTTAATGCGGCGAAACCTTGTTCCAAGTCCATCAAATCATAAAAGCGGTCGACTAGCTCACGTAACAGTTCGTCCCCGCCCACCAGTTCATACATTGTTTTTTGATCAGATTCCATAAGGCCAGATGATATCGCATGTCGGTCATCAGATTAAGGTGCATGTCGCGTTTGACAGACCGCAATCGGGCGGCACTTATGAATTTCATTCTCACTCCAAACACACGCTAAAGCATGTCTCGTCATACCTGCACTGCGAGGCAATCATTGTCTTTATGAAGCGCGCTTGCGGAGCATATGCACGACCTGATAGAAAAACAGTCGCCCCGACTCGAATACCTGATACGCATCAGTGATGTGCTTGTGCTGTATTCAGCCGGCATTCTGGCCGCTGCGCTAAGATTTTCTGATTCACTCACAGCACTACCTTCAATACATCTGGTAATGGTCTATTTTTGCTGCGCACTTGGCTTACTCTTATTTCCTCAATTTGATCTGTATTCATCCTGGCGTGGACGCTCGCTATGGCAGATGGTGAATCACACGGTGATAGCCATGTTGTTCGTTATGTCAGCGGGTGTGCTGTTTGCTTTCCTGATACGACAGATAGATGAATTGTCGCGCAGTTGGATGCTGCTCTGGTATGCACTGGCGATTG
>CAIQLE010000261.1 GCA_903872555.1 uncultured bacterium | reverse complement strand
CGCGGACGCACGATGACTTCCTGAGTCAAAGCGCCACCGGCGGCCTGCCATGCCTGCAAGCCACCATCCAGCACAGCGACACCACGATGACCTACCCAGCGCAACATCCACCACAGACGGGCAGCAAACATACCGCCATGTGCGTCAAGCACCACCACTTGTGAGTTGGGATAAACGCCCCAGTCGCGCAGAGCTTCAATGAAGGTGTCCTGATTCGGCAAGGGATGGCGACCACGGAATGCACCGTTGCTGCCGGCTGATTTGTCTGACAACTGTATATCCGGGTCGGCATGCTGCGCGCCCGGTATATGTCCACTGGCAAAAGCCAGCGCTCCGGCTTTTTGGTCGGTCAGTTCAGAACGACAGTCAAGAATGATATAGCTGGGGTTGTCGAGATGCTGCATCAATTCTGCAGCACTGATGAGGGTAGTAAACGGCATCCAGGTCTCCTGTCTATTTTTCTAGGTTTCTCTTGGCGCTGCTGTTGTTGTTACTACTGCTACTGCGGACATGATAAAAAGTCGCTGCGACACCGCTGCCCAGAATAATCGCAATCCCTAGCCAGCCCGAGGCTTCCAGATGATCGCCCCAGATCAGGATGCCCCAGATACTGGAAAATACAATACCAGTGTATTGCAAGTTGGCCGTCACCAGCATCGCACCCAGACGGTAGGCGCGAGTCATGGCGATCTGCGCCACGGTGGCCGTCAGACCGATGGCCAGGAGCAGCAGCAAATCCCTTGCCGTCAAGGCATGCAAGAGGTGGAACTGTCCGCTGCGCAGATAACTGTCGGTCAGCCCAGTCAGCAGTCCTGCGATCAGGCCACTGACTGAAAAATAAAATACGACGCGATATTCAGGTTCACCCATCTGGCCGAGCTTTTTGACCTGCATATAGGCCAGCGCAGACAAAAATCCCGAGATCAGTGCCAGCAAGCCACCCAGCCATTGTTCTGCGTGAATACTGGGCCTGAGCAACAAGGCGACTCCGCCGAAACTGCTCAGGATGGCCAGCGCCAGTCCCCATTCAAAGCTTCTTTGCCTGTGCCACCAGCCCAGCGTAAAGACGATGCTGGCAATCCAGATGGGCGCCATGTAATTTAGCGTCATGGCGGTCGCCAGCGGCAGGCGGGCAATAGAAAAGAACCACAGCCATAGAGCAGTCACGCCGACGAAACCACGCCATGCGTGATGCCAGGGAAGTGCGGTTTTGAGTGAGTGTCCCTGCAGGCGGGTCAGGCCGAAAATCAGCAGCATGCCCACAGCGCCGCGTGACATGACGATCTCGGAGGTAGTGGAGGTGGCTGAGGCCAGCTTCACACAGACGCCCATGATGGCGAAGATGAAACTGGCAAACAGCATCCAGAGTGATTGCATCAGTTGCTCAGCTCAGCCTGCTCGCAGCATGCGCCGACAGGCACACCACATCACAGCGCGATCTTGCTGCGATACCACTCGTGGAAATGCTGCATGCCATCTTCCATAGGCGACTGATACGGCCCGACTTCATTGACGCCACGATCAAGCAAGATGCGACGGCCTGCATCCATACGCAAAGCGATTTCATCATCTTCAACGCAGGTTTCCATGTAGGCGGCGCGCTCTGCATCGACAAACTCGCGCTCGAACAGCGCGATCTCTTCGGGATAATAAAATTCGACTACGTTGACTGTTTTTTGCGGACCTTTAGGCCACAGCGTCGATACCACCAGCACGTGGGGATACCATTCCACCATGATGTTGGGATAGAGCGTCAGCCAGATAGCGCCGTAAGGCGGTGTTTCGCCATTGCGGAAACGCAGCACTTCTTCCTGCCATTTGCGATACACAGGAGAGCCGGATTTTTGCAGCGAGCCGTTCACGCCCACCGTTTGCACACTGTAGCCTTCGCCGAATTCCCAGCGTAGGTCTTTGCAGCTGACAAAATTGCCCAGGCCTGGATGGAAGGCTTCGACGTGATAATCCTCGAGATAGACCTCGATGAAGGTTTTCCAGTTGTAGTTGCACTCATGGACTTCAACATGGTCGAGCATATAGCCGTCGAAATTCAGGTCGCGCGTGACAGAAAGATTTTTCAGCATGCCGGCGACATCGACGCCATTGTTTTCGAACAGCAGACCATTCCAGTTCTGCAGACCGTAGCGCGACAGATTCAGGCAAGGCGTTTCACCGAAATGCGGTGCGCCGATTAATTCGCCTTTGAGATCATAAGTCCAGCGGTGCAGAGGGCAGACCAGATTATCAGCATGGCCGCGGCCGCTGAGCATTTTGGCCTGACGATGACGGCAGACATTCGACATCAGCTCTATGCCCTGAGGATTACGGACCAGAATACGGCCTTCGTTTTCCCATGCGAGCGCCGCATAGTCGCCGCTGTTCGGCACCATGAGTTCATGGCCCGCATATTGCGGACCCTGAATGAACAACTGCTGATTTTCTTGCTTCAGTAAGGCGTCATCAAAATAAACGCCTACCGGAAGTTGCGCATTCGACCGCGCGAGTTTTGAGAGACTGGCCAGATCGGACATCTCCACCCCCAAATTAATTTGCACCAACCTAAGAGAGAAAGAATCCGCAAAAACCTGATTTCAAGTGATATGAAACTGATATTTTTGGACAAGGGCGCGATTATACCCTCGGGGGATGCGGGGGTATACCAGATTTTTATGACATAAAAAATTGCCTAATCATTATCGCAATGACATGCGTAGCAAGCGCAGGCCCGTTTCATCTCACTGAATGACAGACTCTGGCTGCATTTTCGTTCTGAATTTAAGGGATTGCACTAAAATAGCCGGCTCATTATTAAGGCAAGCATCATGGCCAGAAAACCTGCAACAGATCACGTCAGTGCCTCTTTCGAGGAAGCCATGGCAGAACTCGAACAACTGGTAGCAAAGATGGAATCCGGTGAACTGCCTCTGGAAGCATCACTGAGTTCGTATCAGCGCGGCACTGAGCTGGTGAAGTATTGCGCAAGCCAGCTCGAAAGAGTTGAACGTCAGGTAAAAGTGCTGGAAGGTGAGATGCTCAAACCTTTCGACAGCGACGAAGACGAGGAAGAGGACGAATGAAGCGCGATTTCGCCGTCTGGTGCAAGCAGCTTCAGTCGGAGATGGAGAGCCTGCTCCTGTCGCATTTGCCCCCTGTAACTCAGACACCGCAGCGCCTGCATGAGGCCATGCATTACGCTGTCTTGGATGGCGGCAAACGTGTGCGCCCTTTGTTGGTGTTTGCTGCGGGTACGCTGTTCGATGCGCCGCGCGATGCCATGGAGCGCGCGGCCTCGGCAGTTGAAATGATTCACGCTTATTCGCTCGTGCATGACGATATGCCATGCATGGACGATGATGCTCTGCGTCGTGGCAAGCCTACCGTGCATAAACGCTATGATGAGGCAACTGCACTGCTGGTCGGTGATGCTTTGCAGGCACAGGCATTTGAGGTTTTGGCGGGTGGTGCGCTGGATGCGCAGCGTAAAGTAGCGATGCTGAGATTGCTGGCACATGCGGCAGGTTCTTCAGGCATGTGCGGCGGGCAGGCGATTGATCTGTCGGCGGTCGGTACGCTGCTCTCGCGTGATGGACTGGAACAGATGCATCAGTTAAAAACCGGTGCGCTACTCGAAGCCTCGGTGATGTTAGGCGCTCTGGCTGGCAAACAATTACTGGCAGCGGAAATTGCGGCATTGAAGGCGTATGCTGATGCGATAGGGCTGGCTTTTCAGGTGGTCGATGACATACTGGACGCTGTCTCTGATTCAGCGACGCTGGGCAAAACGGCGGGCAAAGACGCGGCCAACCACAAGCCCACCTATGTGTCGATACTGGGGCTGGAAGCATCGCAGCAGCTGGCTGAAAAATTACGACAGGATGCGCACAGTGCTTTGCTGCCTTTTGGCGATAACGCACAGCGTCTGCTGGAGCTTGCCGACCTGATCGTGCAAAGGAAAACCTGAGACACCATGGATTTACTGCATAAAATCAATGACCCCGCAGATCTGCGCAGCCTCTCAAAGGCAGAGCTGCATACCCTCGCGGATCAGTTGCGTGCCTATCTGCTGGAATCAGTCTCTAAAACCGGCGGCCATCTCTCATCCAATCTGGGTACTGTAGAGCTGACCATCGCCTTGCATTACGTATTTAATACGCCCGAAGACCGTATCGTCTGGGATGTGGGACATCAGACCTATCCTCATAAAATTCTGACCGGTCGTCGTGACCGCATGGATAGCCTGCGTCAGCATGGCGGTCTGTCAGGTTTTCCACGCCGCGATGAAAGTGTCTACGACACGTTCGGCACTGCGCATTCATCGACTTCTATTTCTGCTGCACTCGGCATGGCACTGGCTGCGCGCACCAAGGGTGAGAGCCGGCATGCAGTCGCCGTGATTGGTGATGGTGCTATGACTGCAGGCATGGCTTTTGAAGCGAT
>CAIQLE010000260.1 GCA_903872555.1 uncultured bacterium | reverse complement strand
GACAACACCGCCAGCACCATCAACACTGCAGCCCTCAGCCTCAGCAGCAATGCCGTCACCAAGACTTATGACGGCAATCTGAGTGCGCTCGGCACAGCAGTCGTCACGAATGGCGCTGTCATGGCCGGAGACAGTCTCTCCGGCGGCAGTTTCGCTTTCACCGATAAAAATGCAGGTAGCAATAAGACGGTCAGCACAACTGGTGTGACTGTCGGCGATGGCACGCACAATAATAACTACGCTGTCACCTATGCCGACAACACCGCCAGCACCATCAACACGGCCGCCCTCACCCTCAGCAGCAATGCCGTCACTAAAACCTATGACGGCAATCTGAGTGCACTCGGCACTGCAGTCGTGACTAACGGTACTGTCATGGCCGGAGATAGTTTATCCGGTGGCAGTTTCGCTTTCACCGACAAAAATGCAGGTACCAATAAAACCGTCAGCACGACTGGTGTGACTGTCGGAGATGGCACTCACAACAGTAACTACGCTGTCGCCTATGCCGATAACAATGCCAGCACGATCAATACCGCAGCCCTCACTCTCAGCAGCAATGCGGTCACCAAGACTTATGACGGCAATCTGAGCGCACTCGGCACAGCAGTGGTTACAAGTGGTTCTGTCATGGCGGGCGATCGTTTGTCCGGCGGCAGCTTTGTCTTCGCCGACAAGAATGCTGGAAGTAACAAAACCGTCACCATCAATAACGTCACCGTTGGCGATGGCACGCATAACAATAACTACGCTGTCAGCTATGCCGACAACAACACCAGCACCATCAACAAAGCACCACTGACATTCAGCACCAATGCCGTCAGTAAAGTCTATGACAGCAACTTAAGCGCTCTGGGCACGGTCATCATCACCACTGGCCATCTGATGGCCGGCGACAGCTTCTCAGGTGGCAGCTTTGCCTTCTCTGACAAAAATGCTGGCAACAATAAAACGGTTCGTACCAGCGGCGTCACTGTTGGCGATGGCATTAACAATAGTAATTATGCAATCAGCTATCTTGACAATACAGTCAGCGCCATCAGCAAATTGAATCTTCTTGTGAATGATGTATCAGTCAGCAATAAAGTTGTTGATGGCAACCGCAACGCTCATCTGAATGGCAATGCCAATGTGCATGCAGTGGGCAACGATGTGATCACGGTGGGTGGTACGGGCGTGGGAAACTTTAATGATGCCCTGGTCGGCAATGCGAAGGGCGTCTCGGTCACAGGCTTCACATTGATAGGAACTAACGCTGACAATTACAACATTGTTCAGCCGGGTGGCTTAAGTGCAAATATCACCCCAGCTGTTCAAACTACGATACCGGCAATACTGCCGCTAACGGTCTTTGATGTAAGGAAGACTGCAGTTCTCACAGGACAAGCAAAATCACAGAAGAATGAAACCGAGGCAATGCAAATTGATAAAACCTCGAGCAAAGAATGTGTTCAGGTCAAATCCAGTCTGGGAGATAAATTATCCATCGCACAATGTGGCGTAAAACTTCCAGTGAAAACCGTGAGCTCTCATTGAGCAAGGCTTGTTGCTCATACCCGACCTGGTTCGCTCTCTTAGTCACAACGCTGCCTCTGTTCTCAGAGGCAGCAATTAATCCTACGCCGGATGCAGGAACTATTCTGCAGCAGAACATGCCGGAATCGCAGCCCGCGCTTCCTTCTCTGGGTTCAGAATTTAACTTCACTCAACCCGACACAGGGAGAGTCCCTTTCAGTCAGCCTTTCAGGGTGAAGCGCATAGAGCTGCTTGGGAATACGCTGATACCTTCGTCGGTGCTGATGTCCCTGATTACCTATGTCGAAGGGCAAACACTGGATCTGACTCAGCTGAACGAGCTAGCAGGTCGGCTGACTGATTATTACCACCAGCATGGGTATCCTTTATCACGCGCAGTGATTCCTGAACAAAGCGTACGCGATGGTGTGGTTACTCTGCTCATACTGGAAGCGCGCTACGCCGACGTTACGCTGATCAACAACAGTCAAGTACGAACAGTCATTCTTCAAGACGGATTAAAGCCGCTGCAAACAGGTCAGGCGATACGTCAGCAAGATCTTGATCGCAGCCTGCTACTGATGTCGGATATCCCGGGTGTGGTGATTCGGGCCACGATGAAGCCCGGCGCAGCTGTCGGCACCTCTGCGCTACAGGTCCGTAGCGAGGCAGCGCCGGCTTTTACTGGCAATGTAGCGCTGGATAATTTTGGCAGTCAGTTCACAGGACGCACCCGACTGGGCGCTAGTTTTAACTATAACAATCCTTTGCATCTGGGCGATGTGCTGAGTGTGAATGCCCTCAATTCCGGTCATGGCATGACTTATGGCCGGCTGGGCTATGACATTCTGCTCAACCGCTTTGGCACGCGGGCCGGTGTGTCTTATTCCGATCTGAATTATGTTCTGGGTGATTCGCTGGCAGCCTTGCATTCGAATGGCACGGCTCAGGTACAAAGTCTGTGGCTGCGGCATCCGCTGCAACGCAGTGCCGACAGCAATATTTATAGTCAGATTCAGTATGACCATCTGATGATGCGTGACCTGATCAACAATGACACCCTACGCTCACAGCGTCAGCTGAATAATCTGACAGCTAGTCTGTATGGTGATAATCGCGATACCTGGCTGGGCGGTGGCATCAATAACTGGAGCCTAGGCCTGACAACAGGTCAAGTCAGCCTGACAGATGCGGCAACGCAATTGACTGATGCAGCCACAGCAAAAACTCAGGGCACGTATGCAAAATGGAATACCAATCTCTCGCGTTTGCAAAATATCAGTGCAAGTAATTCTTTACTGTTGAAACTGACGGCGCAATGGGCGATGGGCAATCTGGATTCATCACAAAAAATCAGTCTGGGCGGCCCGCTAGGCTTGCGTGCTTATGATACGGGTAGCATCGTGGGTGACAACGCGGTGCTGATCAGCTCAGAATTGCGGCATAGTCTAGGCGCGGTTTATCAGGGCCAGCTATCTGCATCGGCATTTGTGGATGCTGCGCATGTGATGGTGAATGCCAGCCCCTGGGCAGCGGGCAGTAATCAGGTGCAGTTGTACGGTACGGGGCTGGGTCTGAGCTGGGTCAGCAAGGATCATCTCAGCGTCAACGCCTCGGTCGCCTTGCCACTCGGGCCTGAGCAGGCGAATCTGTCTCATTCACCCAGAGCATGGATAACGCTGACTAAAAATTTCTGATTTTGTCTGAAGCTGCGCGCAACTGATTCCTGCAACTGATTCGTTCAGCTGATTCGTTCAGCTGATTCGTTCAGCTGATTCGTGTAAAAAGCTGAGCGACGCATCGGTGTGGCTGAATCCAGACATACCTAGTGCATCAATTGATGCACTGATTCCTGCCCATACCGCGCTTTAGGCGTTAAGTTGATTGCCAGTCTGTTTCGAATTACGTCATCCCGTCGCTTGAAAAAACGGAGTCTTCATGGACATGCGTGATCAGCTCAACCACTGGCTGGCTCAGCGAGTGCATGGCGCTGCGCTGGATGAAGATGGCATCTCCGGTCTGCTGCGTGACGATCAGACCTTGATCATGCTGGAAGTGCCGGCCCATTCCAGTCTCTGCCATTTTTCAGCGCCTGCCGTCGCCCTGCCTGAAGATGATCCCGTGGCGGGTCTGTTGACAGCATTGGAACTGAATCGCTATGGCCGCCCTCTGGGCGGCTGCTGGCTGGCCTGGGATCCGGATATACAGAGGCTCATGCTGTGCTTCAATCTGCTGATTCCTGATTCTGATGCGCGCAGCTTTGAGAATGCTTTAGATAACTTTATTGCAGCACTGGATCTGGTGCGCAGTAGTTTTAACGCAGACGCTGCTGCGAAGTCGCAGACTGAAGCTATGGCAAATAAGGCGCTGGTGTAAGGCTAGGTACTGTAGGGTGAAGAGCCATAAGCTAAGGTGCAGTGATTTGAAATGAACGATCTATATGTTTAGCTATGCATAATAATTCTAATATTGTTGATCGAGCATTCAGTCACTTACAGCTATCGCATGAACTTCATTCCGCTGTACCTAAGCTTAAAGAACAAGCTACTGCAAATAAATCAAACGCATTCAGCGCTGCATGCATCCCCAAGCATCAAGCCAGTGCCTCTGCTATACCAACACCAACAGCTGAACATCCCAGCCTGCCCTCAAGCCATCGCTCCGACTTGATCTGTCCTCTGCATGCGCCTCCACCCAATGATCAGCGCTTAGCTATCGATGAAGCTAAGAAGCAGGCGACACGCCCACTCTGGGTCGCCTTGAATAAAACCAAAGCTGCACTCATGGATGGTCTGGGCGAAGTGCGTTCTAATTTGTTGAAAAATAAGGCGAACAGGGAGCATGCCACCAACTACAAACGATGGCGCGATATGAAACCCGATGCACCCGGATTCACCGCCAAAGAAAAGGCTGATATAGAAAAGGCCGGTAGAGCGGGCCAGCTGGCATTGGCCATGCAGACAGGGCATGCAGGGAATGCCATGCATGAGCAATTGAAAAACAGCGATATTGAAAAATTCTTCTGTCCGTACTCAGGCTGCTTTCGTGATCCCAGTACGGGACTGGTGGCAGGGCTAGAACAAGTCATGCAGGAAAACGGTGAACCACTACTGAATGAACAACATCAGCCTGTGTATACCTTAACCCTGCCGGGCACAGGGCGCGGCGCGGCTTGGCGGGCGCAGTTAAAAACCAATGTGCAACAATTTATTGGCTACGGTGGTGTGCCTGCGGCACATCAGCAAGCGGAAACACTGGCGCAACTCATCATGGGCAGACAAAACGATAAAGCCGCACTTAGCCTGACCGGCCATTCGCTGGGCGGTGGCATCGCCAATTATGTTGGCATACGCCAGAATCTGCAGGCTACTTGCTACAATCCGGCAGCCCTTGGCAGCGCTTGCCTGAATGAAGTGAAGTCTCTGCCGGATTTGGATCAGCGCATAGAAAAGCAATCGATACTCCGCATCAAGCGTGACCCCGTTAGCAGCCCGAAAATGCAGCCACGTCTGGTGAATCTGTTGGCTACCCTCACCGGCCAAAAAATCGCCACACCTCAGTCTCTGGGCAAGCTGTATCAGGCCACATTTGCCGATCTGGCACCAGAACATCGCAATATCCTCAGCGCCCACCGGCAGGAAGCGTTCTCAAGCCTGTATGTGCAGAGCAGCGCTTAGGGATTCCATGCGTGAATAAGCGCCCTCCTGTTTGGGCGCGCGCTTCGGTATAATCACAGGCTTTTGCTGGAAGCCTGAATCCCTATGGAAGCCGAACGCCTCAACGCCCTCACCGCCCTGCTCGCCGATCTCACGCTGCGCGAGCAAGAACTTCGGAGGTATCTTTGACTTCGATCTGAAGTCAGAGAAACTCGAACAAGTCAACGGCGAACTCGAAGACCCCGACGTCTGGGACGATCCCAAGCGCGCTCAGGATCTGGGCAAAGAAAAAAAATCCCTGGAAGCGATTGTCGACAGCCTCACCTCCATCTGCGGCGGCCTGAAAGATGCCACCGATCTGCTTGAGATGGCGCGTGAAGAGAACGACACCGATACCCTGATGTCCGTAGAAGCGGATGCGCATGAGCTGCAAAAGCAGGTCGAGGG
>CAIQLE010000259.1 GCA_903872555.1 uncultured bacterium | reverse complement strand
GCTTGTTCTTCCAGCACCGTTGCGCCCAGTCCAGCCAGCATATCCTTCAAGACGACATCTTTGCGTATGCGCAGATAGCCTTCACCCACCTGCGCCTGTGTGTGGCGATTTCCCAGATGGAAGGCGCAACGCAGCAAGGCATGCGGCGACGCGCATTCCACGCGGTAGGTGGCTTCTGCGGCGGCGCTGATCTTAACGATGCGGCCATCATCACCTTTTAGTAAATCACCATGGCGCAGTACGGTGCCGCGCAGGGTGAAGACCGCTACTTCTTCTCCAGAGACGAGGCTGGCACGCAGACGGCTTTTTTCGCGCAATTCATAAGGCAGTACAAGTTCACCCGCAATCTCTGCGGCGTGATCGACTTTAGTGTTCAGTGTGAGCATGAGTGGGTCTGGCCTTAAAACAGAAAATAACGTTGTGCCATAGGCAGCACTTTGGCTGGTTCGCACACCAGCAGATCACCATCGGCCCGCACTTCATAAGTTTCGGTATCGACTTCCATGGTCGGCGTATAGCCGTTATGGATCATGTCTGACTTCCTGAGCGTGCGTGTATTTTTTACTGCTGCTACCGGTTTGTTCAGTTTCAGGGTGTCGGCGATGCCGGCATTGAATGCCGCTTGCGATACGAAAGTGAAGGAAGTTTTCAGACCGCCGCCATACGCACCAAACATCATGCGGTAGTGCACAGGCTGCGGTGTGGGAATGGAGGCATTCGGGTCACCCATCTGGGCCGCAGCAATCATGCCGCTCTTCAGGATCATGGAAGGTTTGACACCAAAGAAGGCAGGTTTCCACAACACGAGGTCGGCCAGTTTGCCTACTTCGATCGAGCCCACCATATGCGACACGCCATGCGTAATCGCTGGGTTGATCGTGTATTTGGCGATATAGCGTTTGGCGCGGAAATTATCATTGCGGCTGCTGTCCTCTTTCAGTGAGCCGCGCTGAGTTTTCATTTTGTGCGCGGTCTGCCAGGTGCGCATCACCACTTCACCGACACGGCCCATGGCTTGCGAATCGGAGGACATCATGGAGATAGCGCCCAGATCATGCAGTATGTCTTCCGCGGCAATCGTCTCGCGTCGTATGCGTGATTCAGCGAAAGCGATGTCTTCGGTGATGGCAGGGTCCAAATGGTGACAGACCATCAGCATGTCCAGATGCTCATCCAGTGTGTTGACGGTATAAGGGCGAGTCGGATTGGTGGAAGAGGGCAGCACATTGCCCTGACCAATCGCGGCAATGATGTCGGGCGCATGGCCACCGCCCGCACCTTCCGTATGGAAGGTGTGAATTGTACGGTCCTTGAAGGCAGCCAGTGTGTGTTCCAGGAAGCCGCCTTCGTTCAGCGTGTCGGTGTGAATGGCGACTTGCACATCCATTTTATCGGCCACCGACAGACAGTTATCAATGGCGGCAGGTGTGGTGCCCCAGTCTTCATGCAGTTTCAAACCGATGGCGCCGGCCTGGACTTGCTCTTCGAGTGGCAGCGGCAGACTCACATTGCCCTTGCCCAGAAAGCCCAGATTCATGGGGAAGGCATCTGCAGCGGCCAGCATGGAATGAATATGCCAGGGACCCGGTGTACAAGTAGTGGCCGCCGTGCCGACAGCAGGGCCGGTGCCGCCACCGATCATGGTAGTTACACCCGACATCAGTGCCTCTTCGATTTGCTGCGGGCAGATAAAGTGTATGTGCGTATCCACGCCACCGGCAGTCACGATCAGGCCTTCGCCCGCGATAATTTCTGTCGCGCCGCCAATCGCCATCGTGACATCCGGTTGAATATCCGGATTGCCAGCTTTGCCTATGGCAGCGATGCGACCGGTCTTGATACCTATGTCGGCCTTCACGATGCCCCAGTGATCCAGAATGACTGCATTCGTAATGACGGTATCCATCACATCGCGGTGCGCGCGCTGTGACTGTCCCATGCCATCACGGATAACTTTGCCGCCGCCGAATTTCACTTCTTCGCCGTAGGTGGTGTGATCTTTTTCGATTTCTATGAACAGTTCACTGTCGGCCAGACGGATACGGTCACCCGTGGTCGGTCCAAACATTTCGGCATAAGCCTTGCGCGATATTTTGCTCATTTCGATATCTCTTTCAGTTTGCCCATCACTTTGCCGTTAAAGCCATAGACTTTTCTGTCGCCTGCCAATGCCACCAGTTCTATGGTGCGTTCCTGGCCCGGTTCAAAGCGCACAGCAGTGCCCGCAGCAATGTTGAGGCGCATGCCATAAGCCACGCTGCGCTCAAACTGCAATGCAGGATTGGTTTCAAAAAAATGAAAATGCGAGCCGACTTGGATTGGGCGGTCGCCACTGTTGGCCACTTTGAGGGTGGCGGTTTTGCGGCCGACATTGAGTTCAATGTCGCCGTCTTCTATAAACATTTCGCCTGGGATCATGAGCTTCTCCGTTGACTGTGAGCGGATCGCTCAGGGTATGGGGTGATGGACAGTGACGAGCTTGGTGCCGTCGGGGAAGGTGGCCTCGACCTGAATGTCGGGAATCATTTCGGGTATGCCGTCCATGACATCAGCGCGTGTCAGAATTTTGGTGCCTTCGGACATGAGCTCTGCCACGGTTCTGCCATCGCGCGCACCTTCCATGATGGCAGCGGTAATCAGTGCCACCGCTTCCGGATAATTCAGTTTCAGGCCGCGTGCCTTGCGGCGCTCAGCTAACAGCGCTGCTGTAAAAATCAGCAGCTTGTCTTTTTCGCGTGGGGTCAGTTCCATACTAGGTCCTTGTGATTTTTATTGATTTTTGATGTTATGTTGAATCGGTTTCAGGTATTCCAGATACGTAGTTCCGAGGCTTCTCGTTCCAGCAATGCAGGGCGCAGCAAGCGCCAGGCCTGAAGCATCACGTGACGCGCCACTTCACTTGAATCGCCCAGATAGCGAACGATGAGTGCAGACTTCATTTGTGTGGCACCAAATTTCCCCTGGCCCTGAGTCAGCTGCATACAGCGCTCTCTTAATTCGCCCATCAACGAGGATGACAGTGACAAGCCGACCGCGATCATGCTGGCGCAGACGGTATGTCCTGCCAGACCCAGCGGGCTCTGCATTTGCACGCTGCCACCGAGCAGGCTGCCTTGCTCCAGCCACAGCGGTTTGCCATCGCGCAGGATAGTGAGTTTTTGTCGTATGCGGCCCTGATCGAAGCGCTCGCCCGATGCGGTACGTCCAAAGCACAAAATTTCACAGCCAAGATAACGTGCATCGCCCTGTAAGGCGACAGTGCTCTCCAGCAGTATGTCGGCCTGATTGAAAAATATGGTTTCCTGCGGCAGCCATTCCAGCGCTGCACCAGCCTGCACTTCCATGTGCAGCTGCTGCCGCGAGAGCTGTCCATTGGCGCGATACCACTTGGCAGCTCCAGGCGTCGATAGCAAGGCATGAGCATGGGCTTCGACCCGGGTGTCTATGCGTAGCTCATCGCCGCCAACCACGCCGCCTGGTGGATGCACGATGATGGCATGGCAGGTGGAAGGGCCTTCCGGATACAAGGGTTTCTGTACACGCAGCGGACCGAAATGATCGCGTTGCGTGAGGCGAGTGGTGTCTTGATCACGGCTGAAACCTAGGGCGAGTGTAGCCAGACAGTGTCCTCCGTTTCCGGCAGGCGAACCACCTGAAATGTATGTCTGATCGGATGCGAGTTGTTTCACGTTGAGGTGGTTCAGAGCAGGATGGCTGTCATTTTTAGTATTGCCATTTTTGGAATGAGTGGTCAGGCTATATTCTTATTCGCCACTACAAAAGCAGCTTGCATGCCATCTCTTAATCAGCTTAATTGCTTAACAATGCACTGGAAACGGGCAAAGCTATGTCTGCTTTGTCATATGTTGGTGCGACAGCTCGCTAAGCTGGGTGAATTTAGCTGCTCTGGGAAGAGCGTCTGTCCGATATCGTAAGCACTGCTTTTATAGCATAGGCGACGATTAGTGTGCCGAGTAAATCGCCAATGAACATGGCAGTAAAGCCGTTCAGGAACCTGGGATAAATTCCGCGCAGGGCATACCAGAGTGCATGCATAAAAGAACTGCTGAAGGCATAAACCAATGCGAGTATCGACAGTTTAGCCGGAGTGAGATCTCTCAGCGTTGCCGGCATGCCCGAGTAGAGAGCGAGACGATATACAAGATAGGGTGCACCGGCCGAAATGCTGACCGCGCCCAAGGTGGTAATGGCATCCATGCGACCGAAGTCGGCATGGGCAATCAGCAGCGAAGCCAGTAACAAGCCTATGGCGCCCTCGCCGCCAAACAGCAGGGTGCACATGAGTCGTACTCCTGCAGGGAGAAATATCCAGTTGGCACCTTCATGCAATTCAAATGCAGAGAACAGAGTGCCGTTCAGATAAAAAAGGGAAAAATACAGCGCTGCTGAGAAGAGTATGGAGAACAGCTGAAGTAAGGTCATGGTGATTCGGTGCCAAGAGCAGCCATCAGACCGCAAGACCAGCTTAATCAGAATAAAACATACGCCTGTTACATATGAAGCGGTGCGCAAGTATCATTTGAAGCAGTCAAATTTTTGGTTGCGACTGGATAATGTGATTATAACCAAGAGTCAAATAAACTCTTAAAGTTAGTTACCATTTATAAAAGAAAAACCGGCCAGACTTCAAATCTGGCCGGTTTTTTAATACCGAAAAATTTATTTTTTCGAGCGGCTGCTTGTTTTTGCAGTAGCTTGTGCGATTTGCGAACTGGCAGCATTCACATTCGATTCCATCGCTTCGACCGCTGCTTTAGCGGTGCGATTCAGCTGAGAAAAACCTGAGCTGGTATTGTCGATCACCGATTTGAAGGTGGAGATCATATTTTCCGAGCCCGCAGGTGCATGTTTGCTGAGTTCGTTGATCATGTCGGTTACATTGCGGCCGCTTTCACTGATTTGTGACTCGGCTACTTTGGATAATTCGAAGTGTGCGCCGGAAGCGATGGTGGCCAGATGACGTGCATAGGTCAGGACGATATCGGTTTGCGGCTGCGCTTGCTGAGCGCTGGTGGCAAAGAATTCCTGGGGATCTTTTGCCAGCATCAGATGTTGTGCATTGTTGATAGAGTTTTCAACGGTGGCTTTGGCTGCCTGCAAATTCAGTCCCATGAATTTTTCCATGCTCTCGAGCATAGAACCGGTCAGCGAGGTCGCCAGATTCAGTTGGGAAGTCATGCTGTTGCGAGCGGTGCTGGTGATTTGGTCGGCTGAATTGAACATTGAAACTCCTCGTGAAGGGGTGGTGGCTGAGAGCGCCATGGTGCGATGCAATAAGTCCTCATTTTATGGCCCAGAACTTTCATGTCAAGTAAAATTATTGCGATGCATCAAAAATATTTGATTACTAAATTGGCATCGATGACTCGATTTTTAACTCGGCTGAGCGGGCACATGAAGCGGCGTGCGGTCTGGATCGATGGCGCCATGCCACTTTTGTTTGTGCTGATCTGGAGCACCGGATTCATCGTTGCAAAATTCGGCCTGCCTTATGCGCCGCCACTCAGCTTTCTTTTGCTGCGATATTTTGGTGTGCTTATCATTTTGCTACCGCTGATGCTCATCATGCGCACCGACTGGCCGCGTGGACTGGTCTTGCACATAGCGCTGGCAGGGGTGATGGTTCAGGCAGGTTATTTGTCGGGTGTGTGGTGTGCCATCAAGCTGGGCATGCCGGCCGGTCTGTCGGCATTGATCGTCGGTTTGCAGCCTTTATTGACGGCGTTGGCTGCACCCTTAGTCAAAGAGTCCCTGCGGCCACGTCAGTGGCTGGGTTTGTTGCTGGGTCTGGGTGGCGTTGCTCTGGTGGTGTCCGAGAAGCTGACAGCCAGCGGCAGTTCGCTGCTGACTATTTCCCTGTGCGTGTTTGGCTTGTTCTCTATTACCGCTGGTACGTTGTATCAACGACACTTCTGTCCACGCTTTGATTTACGTTCCGGTGCCGTAATCCAGTTCACCGCATCGGTACTGGTGACACTGCCACTGGCCTGGTGGCTGGAAGACCTGCGTCCTGATTTCAGTTCAGTACAATGGACGGCTGATTTTGTGCTGGCCTTATGTTGGTCAGTGCTGGCGCTGTCGATAGGTGCGATGTTTTTATTATTTGCGCTGATCAGAAAAAACGCAGCCACGCATGTGTCCAGCCTGATGTATCTGACACCACCGGTCACTGCATTTTTGGCCTGGCTGTTATTTGGTGAATCTTTTGCGTGGGCTGGCATCGCCGGACTGCTGCTGGCAGTCACGGGTGTGGCATTTGTAGTGAAAAAATAATGAGAACTTTATGAGAGAGAGTCCCAAGACGCGGGCGCACTTCCGCCATTTTTATCCGATCACGACACGCTGGGCTGACAATGACGCTTACGGTCATGTGAACAATGTGGTTTATTACCAGTGGTTCGATACGGTGGTAAATCAATTCCTGATTGTGAACGGCACGCTGGACATTCATGCCGGCGAAGCGATAGGCCTCGTGCTGGAAACGCATTGTAATTATTTTTCCCCGGTCGCTTTTCCTGAGCCGATTACGGCGGGTTTATGCGTCACCCGTCTGGGCGATTCCAGTGTCCGCTATGAAGTCGGTATCTTTCGTGGTGATGAAGATACTGCCTCAGCACAGGGTCATTTCATTCATGTGTATGTCGACAGGCAGACACGTAAACCTACCTCTATTCCTGCGCCTGCGCGCGCCTTACTTCAAACCTTACTGGTATCCCTATGATTCAGACTAATGAACAAAAAATCGTCGATCAGGCCATCACTTCGCGCCGCTCTATGCGCGCATTTTTGCCGCAGCCTGTCGCCCAAGAAGATATTGCTGCCATATTAGAAGTGGCTGCGCGCGCGCCTTCAGGTTCGAATACCCAGCCATGGAAAGTCTATGTGGTGACGGGCGCTACTCTTGAACGACTGAGTGCAGCGATTGCTGCGGCGTATCTTGATCCTGCGCAGGCTGCAACACACAAGGAAGAGTACGACTATTATCCGCGCGAATGGGTATCGCCCTATGTCGACCGGCGCCGTAAAGTCGGCTGGGATCTGTATGCGCTGTTGGGCCTGACGCGGGATAACAAGACAGGTATGCAGGCTCAGCATGCGCGCAACTATGCTTTTTTTGATGCACCTGTGGGTCTGATTTTCACGATTGATCGCATCATGGAACAGGGATCATGGCTGGACTATGGCATGTTCCTGCAGAACGTCATGGTCGCTGCACGCGGACGCGGACTGGATACCTGTGCGCAGGCCGCCTTTACTCAATTTCATAAAGTGATCGCCGAAGTATTGCAGCTGCCTGACAGTGAGCAGTTGGTATGTGGCATGGCACTCGGTTATGCAGATCACAGCAAGATAGAAAACAGCCTCGTGACCGAGCGAGCCGCACTGGGTGATTTTGCTAAATTCATGGAGTAATGCAGTGAAAAAAATTGCGGTGATCGCTGGTGATGGCATAGGCAAGGAGGTCGTGCCTGAAGGTCTGAGAGTGCTGGATGCGGCCGCAAGAAAATTTGGCATTGATCTCTCGTATCAGCATTTTGATTTTGCCAGTTGCGACTACTACGCAAGGCATGGACAAATGATGCCGGATGACTGGAAAGATCAGCTGATGCCGCAAGATGCGATATTTTTTGGTGCTGTGGGCTGGCCTGAGACGGTGCCAGATCATATTTCGCTCTGGGGGTCTTTGCTGAAATTCCGGCGCGAGTTTGATCAGTATGTGAATTTGCGTCCCTGTCGCCTGATGCCGGGCATACCCTCACCGTTGGCCAATCGCCAGCCGGGGGATATTGATTTTTATGTGGTGCGTGAGAATACGGAAGGTGAGTATTCGTCGGTAGGTGGCCGCATGTATGAGGGCACTTCGCGTGAAGTCGTTTTTCAGCAAAGCGTATTCTCGCGCACCGGTACCGATCGCATCCTGAAGTATGCGTTTGATCTGGCGCAGCGGCGCCCGAAAAAACATCTGACTTCGGCCACGAAGTCGAATGGCATTTCCATCACCATGCCTTACTGGGATGAGCGGGTTGCCGAGATGGCGCGCCATTATCCCGAGATCAAATACGACAAATATCACATCGATATTTTGTGTGCGCATTTCGTGCGTCATCCTGAATGGTTTGATGTGGTGGTGGCTTCCAATTTGTTTGGCGACATCCTGTCTGACCTGGGGCCGGCCTGCACGGGAACAATAGCGATTGCACCTTCGGCCAATATCAATCCTGAAGGCCTGTTTCCTTCGCTATTTGAGCCCGTGCATGGATCGGCACCGGATATCGCGGGCAAGGGTCTGGCCAATCCTATAGGACAGATCTGGTCGGGTGCCATGATGCTGGAGCATTTCGGGTATGCCGAGGCCGGAGCGGACATCGTCAGGGCGATAGAAAAAGTACTGGCTGCCGGGCCTAAAGAAGCGCCCTTTACTCCCGATATGGGTGGTAAGGGAAGCACACAGGATTTGGGTAAGGCGATTGAAAGCTGCCTCTGACTTATCAGTATATTACGTGTTAAATTATTGATAATATTCAATTGGGGGTAATAAACCCGTTTAATTAGTGCTTATAACTCCCTAATTTACTTGCGATTTTTCAAGATTTTGCTACACTGCAAGCAATTTTTCGGCATCAGTTCCATGGAGTTTAGATGCGTAAGTATTCAATGACAGCGGTTCTTATCACACTGGCTACGGCATTTGCCCTGCCGGCAGCTCATGCAACGCAGATAAAAAAAGAAGAGCGTCACGCTGCTTCCAAAAAATCTGCACGCCTTCACAGCCCTGCCCATAACCGGTCCACGGCCTCGCGCAAGCAGCCCGAATTGGTCCACGCAAGCTTCAGCCATGGCAAGCGCCATCCAGTTGCCCAGCGTGTGGCTTTTGCTTCTGCTGTCGCAGGCGTTCCTCCCGTGATTACTGCCGGTGATCTGGCCGGTCTGAGCCTGACGCGTGATCCTCTGGATTTGAATTCCAGCGTGGCTCTGGTGCTGGACCAGTCGAATAATGAAGTGCTGTTCGAGAAAAATTCAGGCGTATCCCTGCCCATCGCTTCGATCACCAAGCTGATGACCAGTCTGGTCGTGGTTGAGGCGAATCAGAGTCTGGATGAAGTCCTGACAGTGACCGAGGACGACGTCGATCGCGAGAAATTCAGCCATTCGCGTCTGCGTGTAGGTTCGCAATTGTCGCGTTCGAATATGTTGCACATCGCTCTGATGAGCTCAGAAAACCGTGCCGCTTCTGCACTCGGCCGTCACTATCCGGGCGGTCTTCATGCCTTCGTTCATGCAATGAATGCCAAGGCACTGGAACTGGGTATGAGTGGTTCGCGCTTTTCGGATTCCACCGGCCTGTCGAGCACGAATGTCTCAAGCGCACGTGATCTTGCCAAACTGGTGGTCGCTGCTTATCAGCATCCTTTAATCCGTCAATACTCGACCGACAGCCGTTACGCAGTGGATCCGGGTGGACGCATGCTGCAATACCGTAACTCGAATGGCCTGATTGAAAATCCGGACTGGGAAATCGGCCTGCAGAAAACCGGTTATATCTCCGAAGCGGGGCGTTGCCTGGTGATGCAAGTGCATATTTCCGGTCGCCCCATCGTGATGATCTTCCTTGACTCCAAGAGCAAGCAATCGCGTCTGGCTGATGCCAGCCGCATTCGCAAGTGGCTGGAAAATCGTGGTGCCTCGG
>CAIQLE010000258.1 GCA_903872555.1 uncultured bacterium | reverse complement strand
GAGGCGCAACAGGCGTCACCTGCTCAGCCACTGCGGCTACAGATGACTTGCCACCCCATGGCATGACAGCAATCACGGATTCACGCGTGGCCTGAATATCGACATTCGGCATCGTGGGCGCGGAAGGCATCTGCGGCAGTCCGTTGCGATACACGAGATAGGCCAGTAAACCTACGAAAATCAGCACCACCGCAGCCAGACCCCACATACGCTGGGCAGCACGCCTGTGCCGCGCTGAAGGTGCATAACGACGACCAGGAAAACCCTGCGAAGGCAAAGGCCGGCGCAGCACGATGGGGCCAAAAGCGGGATTCGGTTCATTCGCCACCATCGCCAGCAAAGGTTCAGGATCGAGTTCCAGTGCTCTGGCATAAGAACGTATGAAACCACGCACACTGGCCATGCCCGGCAGAGAGGCAAAATCATTCGCCTCCAGTGAAGCCAGCTGACGCGGCGCGAGTTTCAGACGCGCAGAAATATCTTCCAGCGACAGGCGCATTTGCTGCCGTTTGGCCGCCAGAAATTCACCAGGCATCTGTAGTGGCACTTCTTCAATCACGGGTACAGCTTGAGTTTCAGCTTCAATCTCAGCTTGAATTTCAGCTTCAGCTTTGACTTCATTCTGAGACTGGTTTGGTGCCTGTGGGGCATCCGATATGTCTGCCATGCCTGCTTCTGTCACAACAGCAGGATGCAGCGCTTGGTTGGCATCTGCGGCTGATGCGCTGACATCCGCCATCAATGCGGACTCGGTTGATTCATGCGCAGTCGGTAACAGACTGGATGCTTGTTCACTATGTTTATCGCTCATTTGACTCGCCATGTAGATACGCTTGCAATTGAGTCGAGTCGGGGAATCGACGACGCCATTGCGACACAAGACTTTGCTCGGCGAGGCCATCACCCAGCTTACGCTCGATCAGTATGGCCATTAAAAAATGTTCAGGAACAGCTTTGCTGCTGGCGATCACAAGCTGACTATGGCGGCGTGCGCTGGTGTAATCGCCACGCTCATAGGTCAGCTGTGCCAGCCGGGCATGAGCCATCACCATGTCAGGTTCAAGTTCAACCGCACGCAGAAAAAATTGTTCGGCACGTGTTTTATCACCCAGCTTCAGACTGCAGCTTCCTGCATTCAACAAAGCCTTGGCCGGCGAAGCATAGTTTCTCTGCGCCAGCGCCTTTTCAAACAAGGGCATGGCCTTAGCTGCATGCCCTGTCTCACACAAAAACCAACCCATATTGTTTTGCAAATCCGGATTGTCCGGCTCCTGACGCAAGGCTTTCTGCAGGCTTTGCAGAGCGCGCTCAGGCTCACCCAGTTGCATCAGTGTGAGACCACGCAGACCGAGCACATCGGCGCGCTCGGGACTGAGCTGTAATGCACGATCAAGTTCATCCAGCGCAATTGCATATTTGCCGCCTGAAAAATATGCCGTCGCTAGTTCCAGACGTATATCGGTACGGCGCTTAATATCAGCGACCGGATTAGCCGGATTCAGCGCAGGATCACTGGCACATGCTGCGAGCAGAGATACTGCTAGCATCATCAATAAAAAAATCCGCATATGCATTAGCCTGGTATCTCCACAATGCGGCCAAAATCCTTGCCGTATTTTTCCTGATAAGTCGCCATCTTTTGCATGCGTTCCTGTACCCGGGTACGGTCTTGAATATCACCTGCCAGCTGACCACAGGCGGCATCGATATCATCACCACGTGTCTTGCGTATCGTGGTCACAATCCCACCGTCCATCAGGATTTGGGCAAAGGCCTTGATACGCGGATTGCCTGAGCGCTTCAGCCCGGACTCTGGAAAAGGATTAAATGGAATTAAATTAAATTTACAAGGCACATCAGCCACCAGTGCCAGTAATTCGCGCGCATGCTGATCGCTATCGTTCACACCATCCAGCATGCAGTATTCAAACGTCACGAAATCGCGCGGCGCAAAGGCAAGATAACGCTTGCAGGCGGCCATCAGCTCTTTCAGAGGATATTTCTTATTCAGAGGCACGAGCTCATCGCGCAAAGCATCATTCGATGCATGCAAGGAGACTGCCAGTGCCACCGCACAATCGCCGGAAAGCTTATCGATCATAGGCACAACACCGCTGGTCGAGAGCGTTACACGACGGCGTGACAAACCGTATGCGTTATCGTCCAGCATCATCTTCAGTGCAGCAACGGTAGGCTCATAGTTGAGCAAAGGTTCGCCCATGCCCATCATCACCACATTCGTGATTTGCCTCTCCCCTTTGGGGCCGGCAGCGATACCCTTGCTGCGCCTGAGCAAAGATTCAGCCATCCACAACTGGCCTATGATTTCGCCTATATCGAGGTTGCGTGAAAACCCTTGCTTGCCAGTAGAACAAAAACGGCAATTGACAGCACAGCCGGCTTGCGTAGAAACACACAGCGTGCCGCGGTTTTCTTCGGGAATAAAGACAGTTTCGACGGCATTACCGTTACCCACATCGAGTAACCATTTACGCGTGCCATCGGCCGAAATATGGTCGCTGATGATAGTCGGCGCGGCAATCTTTGCATGCAGCTTCAGTTTGTCTCGCAAAGATTTTGCGAGATCTGTCATCGCATCAAAATCGCTTTCACCAAACTGGTGTATCCAGCGCTGTAACTGTTTGGCACGAAATGGCTTCTCGCCGAGGTCGCCGCACCAACTGACGAGCCCGGCGGGATCGAGATCAAGCAAATTGGTCAGTGCCGCCATAAGGTGCCTCACAGTCGATGGGTAGCGACTGTTTACCGTG
>CAIQLE010000257.1 GCA_903872555.1 uncultured bacterium | reverse complement strand
CTTCAACCTGCAAAAGAAAAATCAACGCCAAAACCATCGTCAACAGGTATCAAACTGGATTTGAGTGCACTGAAAAATTCTTTTGAGACGGAAAAATCAGAGCCTGAAGACGATGATGTAGAGTCATCTGCTACTGAACCTTCTTCTGAAGAAAAAGTGAACGAGAAAAACAAGGCTATTGACGCCGAATCAGCTTCAACTGCGGAAGAAAAAACGGAGTCTGACAGCAGCACTTCAGTCGAGACTGAAAAAGATGATGAGTAAGTAGTCATCCTCTCCAATGCAGCAATTATTCAGCCAGTCATGCATCTGCATGACTGGTATTTTTTTGCGCGCAGCTGAATATCTGAGATCATCACGCATTCCTGATGTTTTCAAACCTTCGATAAGCTGTGCATGAATAAAGCATGCAAATCATCCCCTATGCAAACTGCAGCCATACCAATAATGCCAGCAACTCCCACATGCCGCACGGCTTGTGCCGCCTGCTGCACAGCGCCTTCTATCAGCTCACCCATACCCGGTATGCCTGAGGGCAAACCGGCGGGCGTGCCTTGCATACAGTTAGACCCGTCGCTGGGGTGCCAACTGTTTGATCATCCGGACAGGCCAGCGGTCTGTGCCAGCCTGAAGCCTTCGCTGGAAATGTGTGGCGAGACTCGCGAACACGCCCTGAGCTTTTTGCAAAAACTGGAGGTATGGACAGCTGGCTGAGCTGATAGCGGTAGAAAGCACTGCTAAGTTGACAGCCGGTTACGATATTCACAAAGTGGGACACAGTTTGCTGCGGCTCAGCGTGGTAAGCTTCAGTCCGGTCAAACCGCATCAAGTTTCAGGCCTATGATGGCCTGCCATCCTTGCCAACCGCAGCGCCATGGGCGCATCAATCCCAAATCGTTTTTCACGCATGGACATTACGCTCGCAATCAAGATCATCATCATGGGTATCGTCGAAGGTTTGACGGAATTCCTGCCTATATCTTCCACTGGCCATCTGATACTGACGGGTAGCCTGCTTAATTTCACTGGCGAGAAAGTCAAAGTCTTTGAGATCGTGATTCAGGCCGGTGCCATGCTGGCCGTGTGCTGGGAATATCGCTTACGTATTGCCAGCGTCATCATGAATTTTTCTGACGATGCGGCTGCGCGGCGCTTTGTCGCCAATCTTTTTGTGGCCTTTCTGCCTGCGGTGGTGTTGGGGCTTTTGTTTGGCAAGGCCATCAAGGCACACTTGTTCAAGCCTGTGCCGGTGGCTCTCGCATTCATTCTGGGTGCCTTCGTTATTCTCATCGTGGAGCGGCGTAATCGTCGTATACCCGTGGCGCGTGTGGATGCCGTAGAAGACATGAGTCTGCTGGATGCCTTCAAGGTCGGTTGTGCGCAATGCTTTGCACTGATACCCGGTACCAGCCGTTCCGGCGCCAGCATCATCGGTGCCATGGCCTTTGGTTTGTCACGCCGCGCCGCCACTGAATTTTCTTTTTTCCTGGCGATACCGACCCTGTTCGGTGCCACACTGTATTCGCTGTATAAAGAGCGTGCCCTCTTGTCACTAGCTGATCTGCCCATGTTTGGTCTGGGAGCGCTGGCGGCCTTCATCTCGGCATTTTTCTGCGTACGCTGGCTCTTGCGCTACATCAGTACACATGATTTCACCATCTTTGTATGGTACAGGATCGTGTTTGGCGCGGTGATTCTGCTGACTGCAGCCACGGGCTGGATAGTCTGGGCTGAATAAGCTCATGACGGAATAAACATGGCAGAAGACAGGCAGGCGCGTGCACTGCACGTGCTGCAAAGCGTATTTGGTTATCCCGCCTTCCGTGGTGCTCAGGCCGACATTGTTGACCTGATTGCTGCCGGCGGTGATGCGCTGGTGCTGATGCCCACCGGCGGCGGCAAGTCACTCTGCTATCAGATTCCTTCTCTCTTGCGTTCTGGTTGCGGCATCATCATTTCACCGCTGATCGCGCTGATGCAAGATCAGGTGGATGCACTGGCAGAGCTGGGCGTACGCGCTGCCTTTCTGAACTCTACCCAGAGTTTTGAAGAAGCCATGAACACTGAGCGTGCCTTGCGCCGCGGTGAACTTGATCTCTTGTATGTCGCTCCTGAACGCTTACTGACTCAGCGCTGTCTTGAATTGCTCGATTCCATAGAGATCGCGCTTTTTGCGATTGATGAGGCCCATTGCGTATCCCAGTGGGGCCATGATTTTCGTCCTGAATATATACGGCTCTCGGTTTTGCATGAACGGTATCCTGCGATTCCGCGCATTGCACTGACTGCGACGGCTGATTTTCAGACGCGTAGCGAAATCATAGAGCGTCTGCAGCTCAATACTGCGCAACAGTTTATTTCATCCTTCGACAGGCCGAACATACGCTATCAGATCGTTGAAAAAGAAAACGTACGCCGTCAGTTGCTGGACTTTATACGGACCGATCACGCAGGCGAGGCGGGCATCGTATATTGCCTGTCACGTAAAAAAGTCGAAGAAACCGCAGAATTTCTAAATGAGAGTGGCATTAACGCGCTGGCCTATCACGCTGGTATGGACAGCAGCATACGCAGCAAACATCAGTCACGATTTTTGCGCGAAGACGGCATGGTAATGGTGGCGACCATTGCTTTTGGCATGGGCATCGATAAACCTGACGTGCGCTTCGTTGTGCATCTGGATTTACCCAAGAGCATAGAAGGCTATTATCAGGAAACCGGTCGCGGCGGTCGAGATGGCCAGCCTGCCGATGCCTGGATGGCCTATGGACTGCAGGATGTGGTACAGCAGCGCCGTATGATCGAAGAATCAGAGGCCGACATTCAGTTCAAGCGCATGCAGTCAGCCAGACTCGATGCCATGCTGGGCTTATGTGAAACCCTGACTTGCCGGCGGGTGCGCCTGCTGGATTATTTTGGGCAGGCATCCAAGCCTTGCGGCAATTGCGATACCTGTCTGAATCCACCGGTGTCGTTTGATGCGACTGAAGTCGTACAGAAACTGCTGTCGACTATCTACCGCGTGGGTCAGCGCTTCGGTGCTATTCATGTGCTGGAAGTGTTGCGCGGCATTGATTCGGAAAAAGTAAAGCAATGGCGGCACCATGAATTGTCGACCTTTGGTATAGGCTCAGATAAAAGTGAAGCCGAATGGCGCGCCATACTGAGGCAGGCGATTGCCATGGGACTGGTTGAAATCGATCATGAAAATTATGGCTCACTGCGCTTGCCCGAAGCAGCACGCTCCGTACTGAAAGGTGAGCACAGTATCGCGATGCGGCGCTATCAAAAGCCAGTGCGTCAGAAACGTGTATCGACCAAACCTACGGGCTATACAGAATCTGATCTGTCAGTGGCACAGCAGGCGCTGTTTGAACGGCTGCGCTGGTGGCGCATGGAGACAGCACGCGCGCACAATGTGCCAGCGTATGTGATCTTCCATGATGCGAGCTTGCGTGAAATTGCGCGCGCCATGCCGGTCTCACTCGATGAATTGCGCAATGTCTCCGGTGTGGGCGAGAAAAAACTCGAGAGCTATGGCGAGCAGATCACAGCACTCGTGATTGAGCAGCAGG
Organism: uncultured bacterium; assembly: GCA_903872555.1. Taxonomy (GTDB): domain Bacteria; phylum Pseudomonadota; class Gammaproteobacteria; order Burkholderiales; family Burkholderiaceae_D; genus Pernthalerella. The sequence continues at coordinate 157 of CAIQLE010000257.1, read as the reverse complement.
CTGCTTAGTACAGAACTTGCATAGTGCAGAAGATTGCCTAGTACAGAAGTTTGCCCGTAACAGAAGCTTGACTGGTGCAGCAGGCCGCTATGGCAATACTTTACTAACGCTTAGTGAACACCAGATCCCAGACACCGTGGCCCAGCTTCAGTCCGCG
>CAIQLE010000256.1 GCA_903872555.1 uncultured bacterium | reverse complement strand
GCTGCGCGGTATGGTGAAAGAGTGGCCGTTCTTTTCGACCCTGCTCTCGAATATGGATATGGTCTTGTCCAAAACGGATCTGGCTGTGGCCTCGCGCTATGCCACACTGGTCGCCGACAAAAAGCTGCGCAATGCTATTTTTAAGCGCATCGCGGCCGAGCATGAACTGGTGACAGAATGCCTGACGCTGGTGACAGGTACCCGTGAGCGACTGGCCAATAATCCCACGCTGGCCCGCTCCATCAAGAACCGCTTCGCCTATCTGGATCCTTTGAACCATTTGCAGGTGGAACTGATCAAGCGTCACCGTAGCTGGAAAGAACAGGGCAGAGAATCCGATATACGTGTACATCGCGGGATTCATCTGTCCATCAACGGCATTGCGGCTGGCTTGCGCAATACGGGCTAGCCGGCAGCAAGCGCAGGCTATCGCCTATAATCGCGGCACTTAACGCATCGGAATGCATTCATGAAAGACCAATTTTCCAAAAAAGGCGAAGCCTGGTCCGCACGGTTCTCTGAACCTGTATCGGACCTAGTCAAGCGCTATACCGCCTCCGTATTTTTTGACAAGCGTTTAGCTCATGTCGATATACAGGGCTCGCTGGCGCATGCAGACATGCTAGCGTATCAAAAAATCATCAGCGCTCAGGATCACGCAGAAATACAGCGTGGCATGGCGCAGATACTGTCCGAAATCGATGCCGGCACCTTTGAGTGGCTGCTCGATCTGGAAGATGTGCACCTGAATATAGAAAAACGTCTGACCGAGCTGGTGGGCGATGCCGGCAAGCGTCTGCACACAGGTCGTTCACGCAATGATCAGGTGGCCACCGATATCCGCCTCTACATGCGTGCGTCGATTGATGACATTCTCGGCCTCTTGAAGCAATTCCGCATCGCGCTGGTCGATCTGGCGGAACAACATGCCAGCACCATCATGCCCGGATTCACGCATATGCAAGTGGCGCAACCGGTGACTTTCGGCCATCACATACTGGCATATGTTGAAATGTTTGGTCGTGATGCAGAACGTATGGCGGACTGCCGCAAACGCGTCAACCGTCTACCACTCGGCGCAGCAGCACTGGCTGGCACTACCTTCCCGATTGATCGCGAACGTGTCGCCAGATCGCTGGGATTTGATGATGTCTGCCACAACTCACTCGATGCCGTATCAGACCGTGATTTTGCGATTGAATTTTGCGCCGCTGCGGCTCTGGTCATGACGCACATCTCAAGGCTGTCGGAAGAACTGGTGATCTGGATGAGCCCGCGCGTCGGCTTCATCGACATCGCCGACCGCTTCTGCACAGGCTCGTCCATCATGCCGCAAAAGAAAAATCCGGATGTGCCTGAACTCGCCCGTGGCAAAACAGGCCGCGTGAATGGACATCTGATCGCCCTGCTGACGCTGATGAAGGGCCAGCCTCTGGCCTACAACAAAGATAATCAGGAAGATAAAGAACCGCTGTTTGACACCGTTGACACACTGGTGGATACCTTACGCATCTTTGCCGATATGGCAGGTGGCATCAGCGTGCGTCCCGCTGCCATGCGTGCTGCCGCCTTGCAGGGTTATGCCACTGCGACTGATCTGGCCGATTATCTGGTGAAAAAAGGTCTGCCCTTCCGCGATGCGCATGAAGCTGTTGCTCATGCTGTACGCAGCTGCGAACAAAAAGCTTGCGATCTGTCCGACTTGTCGCTTGATGAACTGCGCCAGTTCTCAGCATTAATTGAGCAAGATGTTCATGCCGTGTTGACGCTGGAAGGTTCCGTGGCTGCTCGCGACCACGTAGGCGGCACAGCGCCCAATCAAGTGCGCTTAGCCATAAAGCGGGTCCGCGCTAGCCTGAACTGAGTTTCACGCCCTCTGAAAAGCATCCCAGCCGCTTCGGCCCGGATGCTTTTTTTATGTCTGTCTTGGGCTGTCCTGTTCTGTCTTGTTGCAATTAAACGTCAGGTTCGTCCTGTGCCGTCTTTTTCGGACAAGCTAGACAATTGCCGATGAAGTAGCTCGACGCTCTGAGTGAATCACTGCAGCTACATTGTTGATCACACTTGCCACACCTTTTTCCCGACAACCCGGCACAAAGGAATTTCACGGCAGTGACAGCCCGGCACTCAAGAACAAAAATCAAGGAGACACTGATGCATATGACATCAGTTCAAAAGCCACCACAAGCGTGGCGCCGGGAATGGCAAATTTTTCTCGAAAGATTCCGACCATGTCCTTCTTCCTGACGCTTTCAAAATCGATTGATAACCTTAACGAACGCATAGGCCTTGGCATCAGCTGGGCTTTGCTGCTGGCCGTACTGGTCTGCAGCGGCAATGCATTGGTGCGCTATGTTTTTAATACCAGCTCAAATGCCTGGCTGGAAATTCAGTGGTATCTGTTTGGCGCCATTTTTTTACTGGCTTCTGCCTACACCCTCAGGCGCAATGAGCATGTACGCATTGACGTCATCGTCGG
>CAIQLE010000255.1 GCA_903872555.1 uncultured bacterium | reverse complement strand
TTAATAAAGGCTTTGGAGCGGCCGCCGTTGTCGATCACACGACGCAGCAATAAGCTGCCGTCTTCCTGATCGAATGAATTGTCATTCAGCCAGGCAGTCAACGCAGCGCTGAAGGGGCCTAGAAATTCGGCGCCGATATCGGCCCGTACTGCACCTTCGCGCACCACGCTCGCGTCGGCGCGGCCACCTAGGGCCAATGTCAATGCGTCGATCAGTATGGATTTGCCGGCACCGGTTTCACCTGTGAACACGGTAAACCCTGAGGACAGATCCAGTTCTATCGCATCGACAATGACAAAATCACGAATGACCAGAGTGCGCAGCATGATGAAATAGGTGAGTGGATTACTGGTGAGATCTGTCAACCGGGAACTGCGACCAGGTCGCAATCACTAGCCTTGATTCGAATGGCGTCATTTTAACTGACCGACGACAGAAGGATATTCGTTCCAGTGCAACTTCTCGCGCAAGGTATCGTAATAACTCCAACCTTGCGGATGCAGAAAGGTGATGGTGTGCTCGGAGCGGCGCACGATGACGCGGTCATGCTGATGCAAACTGGTGAGTGATTGCATATCGAAATTAACCGTACAGTCACGGTCACCAGCCACTTCAATCACGATTTCACAGCTGTCAGACAAGACGATGGGCCGGTTTGACAGGGCATGCGGGGCGATAGGCACCATCACAATGCCACCCAGCTCAGGTTGCAGGATGGGACCGCCGGCAGACAATGCATAGGCCGTCGAACCCGTAGGAGTTGCAACTATCAGGCCGTCAGAGCGCTGGTTGTACATGAAATGGCCGTCCACCGTGACGCGCAGCTCGGCCATGCCCGAACCTGAGCCACGTGACACGACCACATCATTGAATGCCAGCGCACGGAAAATAATTTGTCCGTCCCTCTGCACCACGCCTTCGAGCAGGCTGCGCTGCTCGGCTTTCAGCTTGCCATCCAAAATATCGCCCAATACCGGCAACATGCGATCCAGCGCAATATCGGTCATGAAGCCCAGACGTCCCTGATTGACACCGATCAGCGGCACATTGAAGGCAGCCAACTGGCGGGCAATGCCCAGCATGGTGCCGTCACCTCCGACGACAATCGCCAGATCGGCCTGCGCCCCGATTTCTTCCGGTGACAAGGCAATCAGGTTCTCGCGCTGAATATCTCGGGCCGTGGCCGATTCAAAGACCACTCTGTGGCCGCGTCCTTCAAGGAAGGCCGCCAGTTCTGAAAGGGAATCTGTCGCGCCGGAATCGCCATGTTTGCCAATAATGGCGATGGTGGCAAAGCGCGCGGCAATTATTGAGCTTGGATGTGACATGCTCTGATTAGACCATAATTGCGCAAACGTCTGAAATCTGCGGTACAGATCAGAAATAACTTCATCGCTGCTAGCGCAGAGCGCCCCTGATGGCTAGAATAATTAGCATGCAACTCGATATTCGCGCACAAACTCTGCTGAAAGCTCTGGTCGAGCGTTATATTGCCGATGGCCAGCCCATAGGATCGCGTGCGCTTGCCCGCTTTTCCGGTCTGGATCTGTCGCCCGCCACCATACGCAACATCATGTCTGACCTGGAAGAGCTGGGTCTGGTCGCCAGCCCGCATACCTCGGCCGGCCGGGTGCCCACGCCTAAGGGCTACCGGCTTTTCGTCGACAGCCTGCTCACCGTCCAGGTGATTGATGAAAGCGCGGTGGAATCGCGTCTGCAGGCCGGCGTCTCTTCCCACAAGATTATCTCCAGTGCCGCCCAGGTACTGTCTTCGCTGTCGCATTTTGCCGGGGTGGTGCTGACGCCACGACGGGAAATGAGTTTTCAGCAAATTGAATTCCTGCGCCTGTCCGAGAAACGCATATTGTTGGTGATCGTTGCGCCGAATGGCGATGTACAAAACCGCCTGCTGCTGACCGAGACCGATTACACCCCCTCCGAACTGGTACAGGCCGGTAACTACATCAACCAGCATTACGCCGGCCTGACTTTTGATCAGGTGCGCTTTAAGCTGGGTGATGAATTACGTCAGCTGCGCGATGACATGATGCGTCTCATGCAGGCAGCCGTTGAGGCTGGCAGCGATGCCATGAATTCTGAAAGCGAAGATGTCGTCATTTCAGGTGAACGCAATCTGCTTTCAATAGCAGACTTGTCCTCCAACATGGGCTCGCTGCGCAAGCTGTTTGATATTTTTGAACAGAAAAGTGGCCTGGCCAACCTGCTCGACATATCCAGCAAGGCGACCGGCGTTCAGATTTTCATCGGTGGCGAGTCTCAGCTGATGCCGCTGGAAGAAATGAGTATTGTGACGGCGCCCTATGAATCGAATGGCAAGATCGTCGGTACGCTGGGGGTGATAGGCCCGACCCGCATGGCGTATGAACGGGTGATTCCGATTGTCGACATCACTGCGCGGCTGCTGTCGAATGCGCTGACACATCCCTGATTTCCGACCGCCTGTCAGGCTTCAGTTCTGAGATTCCTGATTAGCGAGCTTTGTGCGGGCAATCCTGCTTGGTGCAATGACCGTACAAGGCCAGCGCATGCTCGGACAAGGTAAATCCACGCTCAGCCGCGATGCGCTGCTGACGTTTTTCTATCTCTTCATCATAAAACTCTTCGACCAGACCACAATCCAGACACACCAGATGATCATGGTGAGAGCCGTGATCCAGCTCGAACACGGCTTTGCCAGACTCAAAGTTATTGCGCGTGAGCAGACCGGCCTGCTCAAACTGGGTCAGCACGCGATAAACAGTTGCCAGTCCAACATCAAGATTTTCAGTCAGCAGCAGCTTATAGACATCTTCTGCTGATAGATGGCGCACGCTGCTGTTCTGGAAAATTTCCAGAATCTTCAGTCGGGGCAGTGTGGCCTTCAATCCACTGGATTTGAGGTCGGCAGTATTAGACGGCATGATTTCGGTTTGACTCAGGTGAACTGCTTTATCATATGCGGTTTCAAGCAAGTGCTTATTTTACCTCCCAAGACCATGTCACAGCAGTCTCAACGCAAGTTCCCAAGATTTTTACTGGCCAGCCTCACCCTGACAGGCACCCTGCTGCTATCGGCCTGCTCGGTCAGCAATCTGTTCGCCAATAAAGACAGCACGCCCGAGGCCAAGTCTGTGAATGCCGGCGTCACGCAAAGCGTGGAACAAGAAAAATTATTTGGCGTCATGCCAATTTACCGGCCGGATGTTCAACAGGGAAATTTCATTTCCAAGGAAATGGTCGCACAACTGAAAGTCGGCATGACGCCCGATCAGGTGCGTTTCGTGCTCGGTACACCCTTACTGACCGATGTGTTCCACGAACAGCGCTGGGATTATCCTTTCCGTATCAAGCGCGGCGGCCGTCAGGTCACCAGCAGTCTGGTGTCGGTCTATTTCAAAGATGGACGCATGACGCATTTCGAAGGCGGTGAACTGCCTGATGAAAAAGATTATCTGCAACGCATCGCTACACCCAAAAAACAATAACACCGGGACTATCTTTCGATGAATCCAATGAAGATTGCCGTAGCCGGCGCTTCCGGCCGCATGGGCCGCATGCTGATCGAGGCCATTGCCAATGATCCTGAAGCACAACTCGCGGGCGCACTCGATATCGCCGGCGCTCCCAGTCTGGGTAGCGATGCTGCTGCCTTTCTGGGCCAGCCGGCGGGCGTGGCGATTGAATCCGATGTCGCTCTGGGTCTGGCAGATTCAAGCTTCCTGATCGACTTTACCCGTCCCGAAGGCACGCTAAAACATCTGGAGTATTGCGCCGCTCATGGCATCAAGCTGATCATAGGCACCACCGGCTTTGATGAGGATGGCAAGGCAGCGATAGCCGCTGCAGCTAAAAAAACAGCGATCGTGTTTGCGCCGAATATGAGCGTGGGCGTGAACGTCACCATGAAATTGCTGGAACTGGCGGCCAAAAGTTTTTCACATGGTTACGATATTGAAATCATCGAAGCCCATCACCGCCACAAGGTAGATGCGCCTTCCGGCACCGCCCTGAAAATGGGTGAGGTGATTGCCGATGCCCTGGGGCGCGACCTGAAGGAAGTCGGCGTCTTTGCGCGCGAAGGTGTCACCGGCGAACGCGATCCCTCATCTATAGGCTTTGCGACCATACGCGGCGGCGATATCGTTGGTGACCA
>CAIQLE010000254.1 GCA_903872555.1 uncultured bacterium | reverse complement strand
TGCAAAGAATGGCCAGCTCAGGGACAGGAATTGTGCCGCGCCATTGAAATTCAGGAATTTACCCTGCACCCATTCTTGCAGCGTGGCCAGAAAATAAGGATTCGATGGCGTCAGGTTCAGCAGTAACAAACAAGTGACTAAAGCGAAAATCGCAGCACGTCTTTGTGCCTCGGCCGGCGCAAATGACAAGCCACCCAGCATCACCAGACTCACCAGCAATCCACTGGCAGCAGCGGGAGTGAGCCAGCTGAAAGCGTCATCCGGTGCAAACAGTATGGCCTGCGCCAGTGTCTTGACGGCGATCGCAGCCACCACCAGCGACACGGCCAGTAGTACGCGCGGTGCATGGCGGCGCGTCTGGCACAAAAATGTGAGCACGGCGCCCGTCATGCCGAGAGCTGTGATGATGACTTCGGCCAGCAAAAAATGTTCAACGCTGATGCTGATCTCGCTCCAGAACACATGGGTCAGATCGATGGGCGCATCAAGCCAGTCTGACAGCCAGGCCGACAGCGTAGGCAACAACTGACCGTGGCCGAAGGCGTAGGGCTGAGGATAAATTTGCGCCAGCGGCCACAGCGCCACAATAATCAGGCCGCGACTGGCCTGATCCGAAAACCAGTGCTGGCGCAGCGCGCGCAGCCAGCTGCGTTCCAAGATGGACTGGCGCAGCATCTGACCGGCACAAGCGCCAATGATTACGCCGGTGGTGTTAGTGATCAGGTCGAGATTACTGGGCACGCGCGATGGCAGATAGCTTTGCAGTGATTCCAGCAGCGCGGCAAGCAGAATGCCAATCACACTGGCCAGGATCACTGCCAGCGTGCCGCGCAGAAAAGGATAGAGCGCCAGCACCACCAGCGCACCCAGAGGCACATAGCCGATGACATTCACCACGAGATCAAACACGGTCCAGTAGCGCGGCATGGGCTCGAACAGATAGGTCCAGGCCAGCAGGCCATTGTCGCGCCAGCCGGAAAAGGGGTAGCAGCTCGCATACACCACCAGTAGCACGTAAAAAACCAGCGCGATACGCACCGAGGCCGAGGCCTGATGACGCCATCGGGGCTGGGCATGCGTTTCTGGCAAGTGATGTGTCAGTGAATCCGGCATGGGAGCAGTTTATGGGACTTTATGATTCGCGTCACCCGCCGCTCTCAGGCTGTCTATACAATGCGCGCATGAATTCACCGCTAGACGCCGTGCGCATCGCCGACTTGTCCCGGGCCGCAGCAGCAGGACTTGAGATAGAAGTGGTCGCCAGCACCGGATCGACCAATGCCGACCTGCGCGCACGCCTGCATGAGCTGCACCAGCCCTACTTGCTGGCTGCCGAAAACCAGACCGCCGGTCGAGGCCGGGCTGGCCGCAGCTGGCTGGCTGCGGCCGGTGACAGCCTCTGCTTTTCACTCGCCTGGCGCTTCAGCGGCCCGATAGCCCGTCTGTCAGGCTTGTCACTCGCCGTCGGAGTCGCGCTGGCCGAGGTGCTGCGCGCCCGGGGTAGTGATGTCAAACTCAAATGGCCGAATGATTTGCTGCTGAATGAGGCCAAGCTGGGCGGCATTCTGATTGAGACTATGAGTTCACGTTCGGATACTGCCGTCCCTGCGGGCGCTGTCTGGGCTGTGATTGGCGTCGGCATCAACGTCCATGCGAATGCAGAGCGCGATGCCGGCATAGGCCATGCTGTGGCGGCACTGAATCAGCAGGCTTCAGACCGTAATGCTTTGCTGGCCATGATGGCCGATGGCCTCGCTGCGGCCCTGACGCAGTTTGATGCAGAAGGACTGGCGCCTTTCATTCAACGCTGGCAGGAATGGCATGCGCACGCCGGTCAGGCTGTGCAGATTCTGGACGCGGGTACTGTGCAGCATCAGGGCGTGGCAATCGGCATCGATGATGATGGCTGTCTGCTGCTGGATACAGCGCAAGGCCAGCTGCGCATTGCTGCCGGTGATGTATCCCTGAGGTCAACTTCCTTCAAAGAGACTGCTCATGCTGTTACTGATTGATGTTGGGAATACACGTATCAAGTGGGCTGCCGCAGAAAAAAATGCAGCCGCAGGCAACTGGATCACGCATGATGCGCTGCTGCATACCGATGTGCAGCAACTGCAGACACAATGGTCAGCGCTGACGGTTGAACGTGTATTGATATCGAATGTGGCAGGTTCACGCGTAGCGCAGTTGCTGGAGCAGTATCTGTTAGCAAGCGGCATTGCTGCAGCGGCGATTAACTGGTTTCAGTCACGCGCCGCCTGTGCCGGTGTCATCAATGGATATCGTGAACCGGCACGGCTGGGCAGCGACCGTTTCGCTTCGCTCATCGCTGCACATCATCAATTTCCTGCAAGCGATTTACTGGTCGTCACTGCAGGCACGGCAACCACCATTGATGCGTTGGACGCAGAGGGACATTTCAAGGGCGGCATGATTCTGCCCGGTCTGGCGACCATGGCGCAATCACTGACACAGCATGCGGCACAGCTGCCAGCGGTCAACGAAGTCCGGATGGAAAAACTGTTTGCCGACAATACGCAAGAGGCCATGCAGAGCGGATGTATTTCAGCCCAGATCGGTGCCATACAGCGTGCTCAGCATGCTTTGCCCGAAGCGCTTTGTATACTGTCAGGTGGTGCAGCAGCCTATATTGCACCTCAGATGCAGGGTCCATTTGAGCTGATGAATAATCTGGTCTTGATGGGTTTGCACATCGTGGCACTATCGGAGCCTGCAATATGATGCGACTGTTTTTCTTTTTGCTGATACTCGCCAATGTGCTGCTGATGCTGGTTTTTCAATCCGCGCGACAGACTGGCACAGAGCCCGAGCGTCTGGCTCAGCAAATACATCCTGAGCGAGTAAATATCATCGCGCAGACGAGCCCGTCAGCGACAGCCGCTATCACGGCGACACCAGCGACAACAGCACCTGCTACGGCAACAGCTGCAAATACGACGACAACGACCAATCCGGCGACGCCGGCCAAGCCAGCGGCATCGCCTGCTACGTCTGCCACATCTGCTACCACGACTCTCGCAACAGCTGCCGCCGCGCCCGCAGCTCAGACACCGGTGACTTCCGGTACTAAAGCAGTGACTGGCAAATGCACCGAGCTGGGAGAATTCAATACCCAGACCGCAGAAAAATTCGAGAGCCGGCTGGCGCAACTGGCCTTGCCTGTGCTGCCGCAAAAGCGTCTGGTGCTGGCGCCGCCCTCACACATCGTCTATCTCCCTTCACAGGCCAGTGAGCAGGCGGCCTTGCGCCGGCTTGCCAAACTGCGCGAACAGGGCTTCGATGATGTGTCCGTGATACGGGATCACAGCGTGCGGCGCTGGGGTTTGTCTATAGGCGTGTTTAGTAATCTACAACTGGCGCAGGCGCGGCTGGCCGCCATCAAGGCGCAAGGCATCACCGATGCCCGCATAGAAGAGTACCCATTGAATGCTTCACGTTTTGCCTATCGCCTGAACGGGCTGGATGCGTCCGGCCGCGAGAAACTGGGCAAACTGGCCACAGAATTCACAGGCATCAGGCTGACAGACTGCCCCTAATCGGTGAGCAATGCCTGTTTTTGGTGACAGCCGCCCATGCCGCATTGAAAAAGCTGAATGCCTGCGCAAAGTCTCCGGGGTTTGCCTGTAAAATTCGCAGACATTTTCCTGATTCCCATCAAAGCAATGTCCATTTCCTCTATTGCCCCTGAGATCAAGGCGGAAATTCTCGCCGAGGCTCTGCCCTACATCCGCAAATTCCATGGCAAGACTATCGTCGTCAAATACGGCGGAAATGCCATGACGGAAGAGCGCCTGAAACATAGTTTTGCGCGCGATGTGATTTTGCTGAAACTGGTGGGCATGAATCCTGTAGTGGTTCACGGTGGCGGTCCGCAGATCGACAGCGCACTGAAAAAAATCGGTAAACAAGGCAGCTTCGTACAAGGTATGCGCATCACCGATGAAGAAACCATGGAAGTGGTGGAGTGGGTGCTGGGCGGTGAAGTGCAGCAGGACATCGTCATGCTGATCAATCACTACGGTGGACAGGCCGTGGGTCTGACCGGTAAAGATGGCGGCCTGATACGCGCCCGCAAAATGCAAATGCCTGACAAAGAAAAGCCGGGCAATTTTCTGGACATAGGTTTTGTCGGCGAGATCGAGGCGATCAATCCCGCGGTTGTACAGGCACTGCAAGATGACGCCTTCATTCCCATTATTTCACCGATAGGTTTTGGTGAAGATGGTCAGGCCTACAATATCAATGCCGATCTGGTGGCCGGCAAAATCGCAGAAATTCTGCGTGCCGAAAAACTCATCATGATGACCAACATTCCTGGCGTGATGGACAAGAGCGGCAAGCTGCTGACCGATCTGTCTGCACGCGAGATTGATGAAATGTTTGAAGACGGCACCATCTCCGGCGGCATGCTGCCCAAGATTTCATCGGCCCTTGATGCAGCCAAGTCGGGCGTCAATACCGTACACATTATCGATGGCCGGATTGAACACTCGCTCTTGCTTGAAGTGCTGACCGAGCAGGCCTTCGGCACCATGATCCGTTCCCATTGAGTCTCACTGACAAGCCCGCCCGCGGACCGCTTTTGCATAGGTGCTTGCTCTGCTCTGCGCATGCAGAGCGAGCCAGCCCTGAGCAGCACAACTGCAAAAATGTCGCAGGGCTTGCGCTGTGCCTGCTGACGCACGCGGCATAAATCCAGGGCATGAATTCAAAGCATATCGTCTGGCTGTTCGATCTCGACAACACCCTGCACAATGCCTCGCACGCGATTTTTCCTGCGATTAACCAGAACATGAATGCGCTGATTGCCAGGGTGCTGGCATCCGAGCAGCAGCCTGCGCATAGCGAAGCCGTGAATGCGGTGCGTGTGCATTACTGGCAGCGCTATGGCGCGACTTTGCTGGGCATGATCCGTCATCACGCGGTGCGTGCCGATGATTTTTTGCGTGAGGCCCATCGCTTCGATAATTTGCCGCAGATGATACGTGCCGAGCGCGGCATGGCGCGCCTGATGCGCCGTCTGCCGGGCCGTAAAATTTTGCTGACCAATGCGCCCCATGCGTATTCGCGCGCTGTGTTGCGGCATCTGGGGCTGCATAAACATTTTGCCGAGCATGTCGCCATCGAGTCCATGCGTGTGCATGGTCAGTGGCGGCCTAAGCCCTCCAAAATTTTAATGCGTCAGCTCATGCGCAGGCACAGACTCAGCCCTGCGCGTTGCGTCCTGATTGAAGACACGCTGGAGAATTTGAAATCTGCAAAATCACTGGGCTTGCATACCGTCTGGTGCAAGGCCTATATGCCGGCGAGCACATACCGGCCGGGTTTTGTGGATGTGCAAGTAAAATCACTGAATCAACTACCGAAACAGCTGCACCGTCTTCGCTAGTGGCGTGGCCATTGTGGCCGGGCTGACAGATTGCTGGACTGATAACGACCATGGCACACACCAAACCGGGTGAAAGAAAGCTGCAGATTCTTCAGGCACTGGCCGAGATGCTGGAGAATCCGCGCGGCGAAAAAATTACCACCGCTGCACTGGCAGCCAAGCTCGATGTGTCCGAGGCGGCGCTGTACCGGCATTTCGCCAGCAAGGCACAAATGTTCGAAGGCCTGATCGAGTTCATAGAGAACTCGGTCTTTACGCTGGTGAATCAGATCGCTGAGCAAGAAGACAGCGGCCGACGTCAGGTCGCTTCCATCGCAGCCGTGTTGCTGGACTTTGCAGAACAAAATCCTGGCATGACGCGCGTCCTGATCGGCGATGCGCTGGTGAATGAGGATGAGCGCCTGCAGCAGCGCATGAATCATTTCGGTGACCGTGTGGAGCTCTCACTCAGGCAGTCATGGAAGCTGGCGGCGACTCAGGGGCAGGCTGCGGA
>CAIQLE010000253.1 GCA_903872555.1 uncultured bacterium | reverse complement strand
TCGATCAGACCTTGCAGCGAGGGCAGGCTGCTGAACAGCGCGGCCTCATCCACCAGTGAGCTGCTTTCTTTGCTCACCTGATTCAGCGCCTCTAAAAAATCATTCACACTGGGCAGCATGGCCGAGACCATGCTTTCGCTCAGCTCTTCCAGCCGCACATGGACGATGCCGAGCTGGTTATGAAAGCGGGTCGCCTCTTCGGCGGCGGCACGGGTCACGCCTTCAAATTCATCCAGCCCATGGGCCACATTGTTCATATAGGGCAGCAGATCGACCGCCCCTTTTTTGAACAGGTCGGTCATGATGGCGGCCTTGGCTGCACCATCGCGGTACTGTTGCAAGGACTGCGCGACCGCGATAAAAACAGCCGAGGGATCTTGCTGCGCCAGTCCATGCGTACTGATGCCCAGTGCCTGCAGTGCCTGATTGGTCTTGCTGGATTCCTCATCGGTACCGGCCATGCCGCGCGCCAGATTATTCAGTGCCAGATTAATCGCCGCAGCATCACCGCCGAAGGCCTGTGCCACTTTGGACAGGCGCGCCAGATTCTCGACCGATGCACCGGTCTTCTGTGCCATCTGGTCCAGTTCACTGAGAGACTCGGTGGTGTGACGAACCATCTCCACCATGGCTTCCAGACTGAGAGCGCTGGCAGCCGCAGCGGCAAATCCCATCAGGGCGGAATTGGCGCTGTGCAGGGAACGGGTGATCTGTGTCGACAGATCATTCACGCTACGCACGGCGCCATCCAGATCACGCCGGAACTCGACCGTATTGGCCGAGAGCTTCAGTACCAGTTCACGCAGTGCGGCCATGGCGCGGGACGGTGATGACGGTGACGTGACGTCGTACCGTGGCGATGAAGGCGGCTTCGCTGTTGGATGGTGATGCTGATGCTGATGCTGTCTTGTGCGTTTGCTGTTGCGACGACTTCTCAAGGTAGGGCATGAAGTCGGCCGGTGTGAAGGCGGCTGTCTGGGGTGAACGATGGGCATTCGCCATGACGCTGGCGAGTATGCCGGCCTGCAGATCGCCGCGCATATCATCAATCGGATTCATACGGTGATAGGCCATCCATTCACTCAGTTCTTCACTCGATAAGCTGTGCAGTAATTCGGCAACGCTGCGGCCAAGCCTCAAGGCCAGTGCAAACAAAAACTGGCGCTCCGGCCTGGCCCTTAGTTTTTTTCCAGTGTCTCCACCGCCTGCGCTCCGATGCCGGAGAGCTGGAGTATGTGGCTGGCGACGCGGTCGAGCACAGCAGGATTTTTTCTTTGCAGGGCTTCGGTGTCGCTGTCTTCAAACAAGCGCCTGCCCTGCAGATCAATGATGCAATGCACGCACAGATAGGCCTTGAGCTGACTGTCTGGGACTGCATTGCGCTCGGTATCTGCACTGTGATCTGCACTGCGCTGCGGATCAATCGCACTCAGCAGGACGTCACGCTCCTGTGCACTCATGCCGCGCAAGAGCACATCACCGCCCCACTCCGGCACGCTCAGTCTTTCGTGGCGCAGATCCTGTGCATGCAAGATGGCATCACGGCTGAGGGCTTTGTTCACGGCATCCATAGCGTCACTCCTGTCATTTTGATGGTGGCTGATCCGGTGACGGCACTCTGATAATCCGTCTGAAAGGGCACGGCTTTGACAAAGCCGCGAAAGGCAAAGGTGGAACCATCGGGAAAATCGATGCGCATGGCGCGCACTCGGGCATCGGACTTGGCCTGACGCATTTCCAGCATGGCGGGATCAAAGGGGACGTAATTCATTTCCATCGAAAATTCACCGGCATCCTGCAGGCCGATCAGGTATTCCTTGGAACTTGATGCGAGGGTGGTGACATCAATCTCCGGTGTCTGGGCATCGGCGAAGTTGAGCTTGCGGGCTTCGGTGACGGGTAGATAACTCATGGCAGTGAGTGTGCCACCGGAGATATAAGTACCAAAATTACTGGCATTGACGGGCTGGCCATCCAGGCTCACCAGACTCAGGCTGCCGGCACTCACATTGCTGGCGTAGTAGGTGCCACTGATCTCGGGCATGCCTGTCACGCCACTGAGGGTAACGAGCATGCCATCGAGCACGCCATGAGCGGCGGCACTCACGACGACAGGATTGGTACGGCTGATGCCGCTGATGGTTTTAGGAACGGGGGCGCTGGCCGGGTTCAGGGTCTGCAGATACAGTCTGGAGCCCAGACCGGCAAAGGCAAAACTGCTCATGGGTTTACTCCGTGGTGGTGGTTAAGTTTGCATTGCATAGTCCGTTCTACTTTCATCCATGCCAGACAGAGATTTCCAGCATCACTCTGTGCAGTGCCTGCTCGGGCTCATAAAAATCCTGTTCAAAGCTGAGGCTGTTCTGCAGGCTCCAGGTGGTCAGGCGGGTCTTGATCTGTTCGCTGAGCGTGATCGCAGCGGTATAGCTGTTGGCATACACATCGAGCTGGCAATGGGTGTTGATGAGTGCGCTGTGGGTGGCAGGGTCTAACACGGTCTGTGGCCGTGCTGATATGCGGCTGTAAATCACATACGGTGCCTGAGACGGATCGGGTGCATGATTGGGATAGCAGCGCTGGTGGCACAGGGGCCCGAGCAAGGCCACGAGTTCAGGCTGAAAATCGCTCATGGTGTGAGTGCCTGTGGCAGTTGCTGGTCCAGTGTTTCTGTAATGACTTTGACGGCCTCATTATTTTTAGCGTCAAAGGCGGGCCGCAAAAAAGGATGTGCTGCCATCTTGCGCGTGCCAAATTCCAGAAAGCGCCAGTAGTAGGTGGCGCCTGCGTTGTTATAGGTCTGCCCTGCACGGTTCATGCGACGGTTCCTGACATTGTTGGCGTAATGAGCGACACCGTTTCTGACCCCGACCACATAGATGGATTCAAAGGCGGAATCATGGTGTTCACGTTTACAAAAAATCTGCGAGCGCAAGGCGCCGGTATCGACCGGCGCTCTGGCTTTGACTTCATCACGGATCAGCCGCGCGCCGGCTCCGACAGCACGATCGAGTATTTTTCCGGCGAGTTTGTCGGGCAGGTGCTGCAATTGCTGCGCCAGTTCATTTAAGCCTGTGAGGGTGAAGCTGATGTCTGTCATGGATTGCCTGATATCAAGGTGATGAGTCATCCGCAGGGAGGGCGGAATCATTGCGCAGGCCGGTGCTGCAGAGCAGATGCAGCTCGCGGTCTTGCACTGCTAACAGGGCTTCGATGTGATAGATCACATCACCTGCGGCACGCTGATGCACCACGCGCATGCCAGCCTGCACATCTTCACGATGGCGCTGCCGCAGTCGGTACAGCACGGGATGTGCGGCTGCACCGGCACCGAAGATTTCTTTGCCTTTCCATGGCGTGATGTCGGCCCAGAAGCGGGCAATGTCTTGCCATGCGGGCGCGGGCTCGCCGTAAGCATTCTGCTGTGTCACAGGTGCCTGTAACTGCAATCGATAACGCAGACGATGTGACAGCATCAGCGATAGGCCGGCAGGCAATACGGATCAAGCAAGCGGTCGATGAAACTGGACTGCACATTGCCGATGTCGGCGCTGGCCATGGGATCAAATTGCTCAACTAGTTTGGCCAGCAGGTACAGCCGTATGCCGGGCGGGACATCATCGGGCTGCTCACCATAACCGGCGAGGAGATCGATACGGACTGCCTGGTCGACACGCGCTGTCGGTGGCCAGCGCTGGCCTGCTGCAAGATGCACTTGATTCGGGTCCACGCCGGTATCCAGCTGATAGGACGCGGGCGCGAGGGTCTGCCACTGCTGCTCTGTATCGAGATAGGTGATGGCTGTGATGGACATCACGGGCGAGATGGGCAAGATGATGGGCATGTCCCGTGGCTGCGTGAGGCTGTCAGTAAATCCCTGCAGACGGCAGTGCCAGCGTTGCCGCAAAAACGCACGCCCGCACTGATGTTCTGCATGACGGGTGATGCCTGCTATCCACGCCTGTATGACGGTATCGAGCCGGTCATCATCAATGCGCAGGTGGGCGCGTGCTGCTTCGATGCTGATCACCGATTGCGTGGCAGCCTCGAGCAAGACGGCGCTCATCAGCTGGCGGCCATGTCCAGACATTTGACGGCACCACCGGCATCAATCAGATTGCCGCCGCAGCGCATGAAGCCCACAAAACCGACTTGCCCGCGCAAGGTGTAGGCGGAATCGGTGAAGCGGAAAAGGGTGAAGTCCATTACATCACGGATCATGTATTTGCTCATCAGCCCGAACAGCAAGGGACGTGTGCCAGGCGCGGCCTCGGCCATGTCCTGATTCAGGGTGAAGGGGCGGCCGAGCAAGGTGTCGGGTGCGCCACCGGGGCTGCCACTTTCATAGCCGGGCACGAAGATGGGGCGCCCCTGGCCGTCTTTGATTTTGCGTAGTTGCTTGAGGGTGGCATCGGCCATCATGAAACCGGCACCGGCCTGACGCCGATAGGCGGGATCGACGCTGTGTTCGAGATCGACCAGATCATCATAGGCAATGCTGTTGTTCTTGCTGAGGGCGACGCTTTTGCCGAGGGCTGCGGCGGTGACGATGCCATGCGGTTCGCCTTTGCCGCTGCCGAGGGTGAAGTGCAGATTGGTGATGCGGCCTATGCGCATGGCGAGCAGGCCATTTAAATAGGTTTCAATATCGATGAAAGAATCTTGCAGCAACTCAAACGGCACGGGGATGGATTTGGAAGAGTATTTAAAGACCTCGAGCGTGAGATTGCCGAAGCGGGTGTCGCTCTCACTGGTGAGCTGATTCTGGCCGACGATCTCACCCATCTCAAGGGTGGGATCGGTGGTGGGGAAATTCATTTGTGCGCCGCTGGCCATGGGCAGGACGGTGGCGACTTCACGCATGCCGCCGAAAGATTTCATGGCCACTTCGAGTGCACGCACATACTCGGTGGCGACGGTGTAACCGCCTTCGGGTGCATTTTCGGTACTGAGTGCATTGCGCAGTTCGGGGGACTGACGGGCGGCCATGCGTTGACGGTCGGCTTCTCCCAGTGCGCGCAAGCCGCCCCGCAGATAGGAGCGCAGGGCGAGCGATTCTTCACTCTGATGTGCGGGGTCACGGGTGGCGGCATGCAGGAGACTGTGCTGTTGTGCGGCCGGCTGATCGGCGGCGAGTTGCAGGAGACGATTTTCACGTGCGATGTCCTGATCAATGGCTTCGATTTCGGCCAGTAAGGTATCGAGCTGCTCGCTCTCGCTGGCGGGCATGCGGGTGCCGGCGGGGAAGCGGTCGTTCAGGGCATTGGCCTGACGGGAGGTGTGATGACGATGCTCACGCAGCTGGGCTAATTTGTTCATGGCTTTCCTCTGGATATAAAAAAACCCGCCATGTGCGGGTTGTGGGCTTGTGGGGTGCTGATCTGGTTTCAGTGGGGTGCGACATGGGGACTGCTTGATGTCGTGCTGCTGCTTAAGTTACTGCTTAAGTTGCTGCTTAAGTTGCCGCTTAAGTTACTGCTTAAGTTACTGCTTAAGTTACTGCTTAAATTGCTGACTGCGTTGCTGACTGCGTTGTTGTTTGCATAGTTCATTTCTTGATTGTTTGCGTCATCGTTCGGAGCATGACGATGGCTGAGCAGGCGCAATCGTTGTCGTTGCCGCTGGTGATGATGGTCGATGGCGTTTTGCATGGGTGCTTCCTTGCTCTGCTGTTGAACGATCCGCGGGGCATGGGCGTAGGCACTCAGATCCCAGGGACAGCTTGCCTGCCGGTTCTGGCTGAGGCGGTCGGCTAGTCCTATGCTGATGGCTTCTTCGGCGTTGAACCAGGTTTCATCGGCCATGAGTTGCAGCACGACGTCGAGATCTAGCTGGCTGCGCTGCTGATAGGACTGGGCGATGGTCTGGTCCACTTTATTGAGCAGCTCTGAAGTGCTGCGTAGTTCGTCTGCATTGCCGATGGCCAGTGTCCAGGCGTTGTGGATCATGAGAAAACCACCTTCGGCAATTTCAATTTCACTGGCGGCCATGGCGGGCAAGGTGG
>CAIQLE010000252.1 GCA_903872555.1 uncultured bacterium | reverse complement strand
GAAAAGCGAAACGCTGCAACCATTTCGCCGTCGCGCAAGGTGGTGCATAGCATCCGAAGTGGCCGCGGTTGATTTCCATATTCAATAACTTCAGCCAGTCTTTCAGGCGTGGCACGCTGATAAATTCACCATGCAGTGGCAGGAAGTGCGCACCTGTCAGGCGGCCCGCTGTCTGCCTTGCACCCCACATACTGATGGGATTAAAACCGCAGATGATGACCTGACCTTCAGGAATCAGTACGCGCTCGACTTCGCGCAAGACCTGATGCGGCTCAGCTGCAAATTCCAGCACATGCGGCAGCACGATCAGATCCAGACTCTGGCTGGCAAAGGGCAGCTCGGCAAAATCATGCGTCACGATGATGGGGCGCGCCTGCTGTTGCACCGCCGTCGGGAACGCTGCGTCGGTGACCCAGCGATTCGGCATGCGGTTGGCTGCCAGTGCATCGAGTTGTGGCAGACCTATCTGCACAGCGTTGTAACCAAAGATATCCGCCGTCAGTTCATCGAGCCGTGCCTGCTCCCAGGCATGGGCGTAGATGCCCGCTGGCGTATCGAGCCAGGGACCGAGCGATATAATCGATTTTTCAGCAGCGTATGGGTCCATGCTCATGTCAGTCAAACAGCCCTTGCAAGTCAGCGCCATTCCGGCCTTTACCGACAATTATTTGTGGCTGATCCATGATCAGCAGCATGCGGCGGTGGTTGATCCCGGCGATGCAGCCCCTGTAGCAGCTGCGCTGGCGTCGCTGAATCTGAAACTGGTCGCTATTTTACTCACTCACCATCATGCTGACCATGCGGGCGGCGTTGCCGGATTGCTCAGTCAGTGGAAAGTCCCTGTCTTTGGTCCGGCACGCGAAGCGATTCCCGGCATCAGCCAGCCTGTGGCTGAAAAGGATGTGGTCAGCTTGCCTGAACTGGGACTGAACTTATCGGTGCTGGATGTGCCCGGTCATACAGCCGGACATATTGCCTATGTCGCCCACGATCAGGGCTGGTTATTTTGCGGCGACACCTTATTTGCCGGCGGCTGCGGGCGCTTGTTTGAAGGTACACCGGCACAAATGACGGATTCGCTGGCCAAGCTGGCGGCGCTGCCTGCTTCTACGCAAGTCTATTGCGCCCATGAATATACGGTCTCGAATCTGCGCTTCGCCCTGGCAGCCGAACCGGACAATCCCGAACTAATCGCACGCATGGCGTACGAGCAGGCGCGGCGCTCACGCGGTGAAGCCACCGTACCCTCCAGCATAGGCGTGGAGCTGCAGACCAATCCTTTCCTGCGCTACCGCGAGCCTGGCATCATGCGTCAATTGAGGCTGGAAGGTCGCTTACAGGGCGATGACGCGCTTGCTGCATTCGCCGCGCTTCGTGAGTGGAAAAACAATTATCGTTGACTAATTTGCTTTCATTCTAGCCAAACACGCACTGAATCTCTGGCAACTACGCGTTATTTTCCTTGACGGGGTTTCACCCTGTTCACTACACTTGCGCGAATTCAACTTGCACGACCGGCAATCCGATCAGCCGGACGCGACTTCCAGAGGCCAATGCAGCAATCATTCACCGCAAAGCTGTTATCCATCGTGCTATTGGCAAGCTTCACTCTGCCCGCAGCCCATGCCAATGACCTCAGCATCGCACCTTCCCCCGCAACGAGCGAGCCTGCGCCAGACGCCACGGCCATGGAAGGACAGCGCCTTGGACCTGCAGAATTCGACTATCAGTTTGAAGATGTAGAAATCGTAAAGTTTGATCTGTGGGAACGTATACGCAAAGGCTTTGCGATCCCGGATCTGAACAATCCTCTGGTGGCCACCAATACCACCTGGTACAGCTCACGCCCTGAATACATACAGCGCACTACCCAGCGCGCCTCACGTTATCTGTTCCACGTTGTGCAGGAACTGGAAAAGCGTCAGATGCCGACCGAGCTAGCGCTGCTGCCTTTTATTGAGTCAGCATTTAATCCTCAGGCCTATTCGAGCGCAAAAGCTGCAGGCATGTGGCAGTTCATTCCCAGCACCGGCCGCGACTACAACCTGAAACAAAATGCCTTCCGCGACGAGCGGCGTGACGTGCTCGCTTCAACCAATGCAGCACTGACGTATCTGCAAAGGCTGTACGGCATGTTTGGTGACTGGCAGCTGGCGCTGGCCGCCTATAACTGGGGCGAAGGCTCGGTATCACGCGCGATTGCCAAGGCCGAGGCTGCAGGCCGTCCTATTGATTTCAACAGTCTGTCGGTTTACATGCCGGCAGAGACGCGCAACTACTATCCCAAACTTCAGGCTGTTAAGAACATCATCGCCACGCCCATGCAGTTTGGTATCAAGCTGCCCGTGGTCGAGAACCAGCCCTACTTCGTGTCGGTCAAGAAGACACGCGATATAGATGTCAAGCTGGCGGCCCAGCTGGCCGAGCTGCCTATGGATGAATTCAAGGCACTCAATCCGCAATTTAACCGGCCTGTGATCACTGGCAGCCCGACCACGCAAATTCTTTTGCCTGAATTGAACGCAGAAAAATTCAAAGAAAATTTATCGAAATGGACTAAATCTCTTTCCAGCTGGACCGCGCATAAAGTGACTGCTGCGCGAGAGCGGATTGAGACCATCGCTGCCAAATTCAAGACCACACCGGAAGTGATACGGGAAGCGAACTCTATTCCGCCGAATATGCATCCGAAAGCAGGTTCGACCGTGCTGGTGCCCAAATCCGCCAGTGGCTCAGACAAGGACATCAGTCAGGACATCGCTGACAATGCCATGCTGAGCGTGGAACCGGACGAGCCACCACGCAAAAAAATTACGATCAAAGTCGGCAAGCGCGACACCATGGCTAGCATCACGCAGCGCTATAAAGTCACGGCGGCTGAAGTGCGTGACTGGAACAATCTGAAAAATGACAAGCTGACACCGGGTCAGCAGTTGAAGCTTCAGATCAGGGCGCCGAAAAAGCTGAAGGGAAAATCCAAGGCAGAGCTGGCCGAGCCTGCGCAAAAGCACGACAAAACCGGCAGGGCTGAGAAATCTTCACACCTTAGCAAAGCAGACAAGGCCG
>CAIQLE010000251.1 GCA_903872555.1 uncultured bacterium | reverse complement strand
GCGCCTGCTGCATGAGCCACTTCATCCATGAAGCTTTCCTTGAAAAAGGCATTGTGCGAATGCCCCACTGAGCGCCAGGTGCCCAGAGGCACGGGCGAATCAACAATCACATGCGCAATTTTCTGATTAGGCACTTCGTAGGGATGATCAAACAAACCTTCGACAGTCGTCTTGTCGGGACCGGCCGCCGGCAGACCAAATGCACGATGCAGTAAATGCTGTGCAGCCGAGCCCGATGCTGACTTGCTCTCCCAGGCCAGCAGTTGTTGCGACTCGTCCAACGCTGCATTCAATCTCACCACCGCAGCCGGACGATAAAAATCATGCGCCATGTCTTCCTTGCGCTGCCAGACCAGCTGCACCGGTGCGCCATCCAGTTCGCGTGCAATCATCACAGCCTGCACGATCATGTCGGTGTCGAGACGACGACCAAAGCCACCGCCTAAGAGCGTGATATGTAAATCGATCTGATCTTCCTTCAGACCGGATGCACGCGCTGCAGCAGATACCGCAACGCTGGGTGCTTGTGTCGGCACCCACAACTTCAGGCGACCATGTACAAACTGTGCGGTGCAATTCACCGGCTCCATGGCAGCATGGGCCAGATAAGGTGCACTGTATTCAGCATGGATTTGTTTGGCCGGTTTGATGCCAGCCACATCGCCCCGGCTGTAATAAGTAAAACCGGATTCTGTATCCAGCGCCTTGCCCAGATCATTAAAAATAGCAGGACTGGAGAGACCGGCGTGAGCTCCCGCGGCCCATTGCGGTGAAAGTTTTTTCAGAGCCAGCGTCGCATGCCAGCGCGTGTCGGCAACGACAGCAATCGCCTCGGCTGCACCTGAACGTTCTTTACCTAGCTGTACCAGGCGCTTGACACCCTTGGAGCCTTGTCCTGCGGGCGCATCAAACGAAGTCAGGCTGCCACCAAAGTAAGGGCACATGGTAATCGCGGCGTATAACATGCCTGGCAATTTCACATCCATGCCAAATTCTGCGCTGCCATCAATTTTTGCAGGCGCATCCAGCCTTTGTGTAGTCCGACCTATAAGCTTAAATTCGGATACGTTCTTGAGCTTGTAATCCACAGGGTCAAGCGCCGCCGCTTTAACTGCCAGCTCACCGTAAGCAGCCTTCTTTCCACTGGCATGCAGGACAAAGCCATCCAGTGTTTTACATTCGGCAGCCGACACCTGCCATTGGGCCGCAGCGGCCGCAATCAGGCGCGCGCGCGCCGCTGCACCCGCTTCACGCATAGGCAGCCAGCTGTCCTTCACACTCGAAGATCCACCCGTCACCATCAGGCCAATCTCACGTTCGGTTTTTTTCGACAGCCATTGCACACCGCGCTTGAGTGCGCTCTGATCATCCGGATGGAAAGGCAGGCCATCCGCCATCATGCTGGTGTCGCCATAGATTTTTTTCAGCGGCGCCTGCATCAGATCCACCATGAACAAGGGCACATCGAGTTCCTCGGCCACCAGCATGGGCAGTGCAGTCATTACGCCCTGCCCCATTTCGCTCTTGCTCAGCATTACCGTCACTCGGCCATCGGCGGAGATCATCAGCCAGCCATTCAGCGCAACTTTGTCGCCTATCAATCCGGCAGGCAAATCCGTATACAAACGCTGACGCATAGGCATCAGACCCCAGCCCACTACAAGGGCACCGGCGACGCCGAGGCCGCCCAGAATAAATTGACGGCGACTAGATTTGTTTTCTTTGAATAGTTTCATAAAGGCCTCGAAGCAGCGTATTTCTCTCAGTTTTCATGGCATGCTATCCGATATTCATCGGGCGGAGTTTTTTCCTGATATGAGCCAGAACTTTTTTCAGTCCTTCATCCTGCTTTTACTGGTCACCGATCCCTTCGGCAACGTGCCTTTGTTCGTCAGCACCCTGAGACAAGTCGCGCCACAACGGCGCGCCCGGGTCGTGATACGCGAGTGCCTGATCGCTTACGCACTGCTACTAGTGTTCATGTTCACCGGACGGCACTTTCTGGATGCCCTGCAGCTCTCAGAGATCTCGCTGCGCATAGGCGGCGGTGTAATTCTGTTTCTGATCGCCCTGCGCATGGTCTTCCCCCGAGGCGACGGCATTTTCGGCAATGAGCATCAGAACAGCGCTGAACCCCTGATCGTTCCGCTGGCCATACCCGCTCTGGCGGGTCCTTCTGCACTGGTCACCGTGCTGCTGTTTTCTTCACAGGCAAACATGGCCATGCCCCTGTATGTGGCCGTGATTTCTATGGTCGCTGTGGTCTGGCTCATCGTCCTGCTCTCAGCCGAGAGGCTGCAGCGCATACTCGGCGATGCCGTCATGACGGCCTTCGAGCGACTGATGGGACTGATACTGACCGCGCTGGCGATAGAGATGCTGCTGGCCGGCTTGCGGGCCTATATTGCTTCCTTATAGCGATAGATTGAGGCCTTAGGGCGATTGATTGAGGGCTTAGGTTGATTGTATGCAGCCTTATTCTGGCGCCCGCCGGAACCGACATGGCTTAATCAGTTTGCCCCTTAACAGTCCGCCATGACGCATCCAAAGCTAAATCCAGTCTGAAATAGGCTTATTATTGCGTTTAAGTCATAAATCATTCAGCGTATGGATCAGTTCAAGCAAATTTCCACCTTTGTTGATGTCGCTTCGCGCGGCAGCCTGTCGGCCGCGGCCCGTGCAGAAGGCATTGCTCCGGCTGTGATCGGACGCCGACTGGACGCTCTCGAAGAGCGTCTGGGCGTGAAGCTTCTGCAAAGAACGACACGCAAACTGGCGCTGACGAATGAAGGCATTGCCTTTCTCGATCATTGCCAACGCATCTTGCTGGATCTGGAAAATGCCGAAGCGGAAGTCTCAGAACGCAGCGCGCGCCCAAGTGGCCATCTCAGCATTTCTGCACCTGCAGGTTTCGGTCGCCAGCATGTAGCACCCTTGATCCCTTCTTTCCTTGCCGAATACCGCGATGTCACCCTGACGCTGAATCTGAATGACCGCGTGGTCGACTTGATAGGCGAAGGCATCGATGTGGCCATCCGCATAGCCGATTTATCCGATTCCAGCCTGGTGGGAGTCAAACTGGCAGACAACCGGCGTGTCGTGGTGGGAGCTCCGGCGTATTTCAAAAAACATGGTCGCCCCGCCACCCCGGATGAACTGTCACGCCACAATTGCCTGGCCTTCTCCAGCGCCGGCAGTCAGCGCGGCTGGACCTTCCGTCAGAACGGCAAGAACGTAATCATGAAGGTGAGCGGCAGCATGGGCTGTAATGATGGCGCGGTGCTGCATGACTGGTCACTGGCCGGTAAGGGACTGGCCTGGCGTTCTATGTGGGAAGTCGGTACTGAAATTGAATCAGGTCAGCTGGAAACGGTGCTGGATGAATTTGCTGCACCAGGCAACGACATCTATGCCGTCTTCGCTCAGAGGCAGCATTTACCGCTAAGGATACGAGCCTTCGTCGACTTCCTGCGGCGCGCACTGGCCCAGCCGGATTACTGGCGCAAGGCCTGAAAAACAAAAATCCCCGCCGAGGCGGGGATTTTCATAGAGTTCAACTCTTACAGCGCTATTAGATAGGCTGGATGTTCGAAGCTTGCTTGCCTTTAGGGCCAGTCGTCACGTCGAACTGAACTTTCTGGCCTTCTGCCAGCGACTTGAAGCCGCTGCTCTGGATAGCCGAGAAGTGCGCAAACAGATCTTCGCCGCCTTCGTCAGGAGTGATAAAACCGAAACCTTTAGCGTCGTTGAACCATTTCACAGTACCTGTTGCCATTGTAAATCCCATCTTAGTAAGTTTATAGCGGAATACCGCCAGAAAAAGCGTCTCAACCAAGTAAGGAATTACAGACTGATACTGCACCACTGCTACTCGAATCTCAACGTGGCAATGATTATACTTGAGAAGGTCAAAGATGCTAGCAATTCGACAAATTATTTGAGATAAATCGAATTCTGGACAATATCCCCTTGTTTTTCGGGGGTAGTCCAGAGCGGCCAGACTGGCTGCTTCAAGCGGCCACCTGCCAAATCGCATATAGTCCATTGTGCAAAAACTACCTCTTTCCCCATGAAATTTGATGTCGCCATCGTAGGCAGCGGCCTGGCCGGCCTGTCAGTAGCCCTGCACCTTGCCAAAAAGCGCAAGGTTGTCGTGATTTCCAAGCGCGCACTCCGCGATGGCGCCAGCGACTGGGCCCAGGGCGGCATTGCCGCCGTGCTGGACTCGCATGACAGCCATGACCAGCACGTCAGCGACACACTGGTGGCCGGTGCCGGGCTGTGCGACGAGACCGCCACGCGTTACATCGTTGAACATGGCCGCGAAGCCATTGAGTGGCTGATTGAACAGGGCGTACCGTTCACCCGCGATGATGAAGCCGAACTCGGCTTTCACCTGACCCGCGAAGGCGGCCACAGCCAGCGGCGCATCATCCATGCCGCTGACGCTACCGGGCATGCGGTGCAGCTGACGCTGGAAGAACAGGTCAGAAAAAATCCCAACATCACTTTGCTGGAGCATCATTTTGCGATCGACCTGATTACTTCCGGCAAGCTAAAGGTCAAGAACGGCGCCACGCATTGCTATGGCCTGTATGTGCAGGACGTTAAGACCGGCAAAGTGCAAACCATAGCTGCCGATCAGACCGTGCTGGCCACCGGCGGTGCAGGCAAAGTTTATCTCTACACCACCAATCCCGATACAGCGACCGGCGATGGTATTGCCATGGCCTGGCGTGCCGGCTGCAGAGTGTCGAACATGGAGTTCATACAATTCCACCCCACCTGCCTGTATCACCCCTACGCTAAGTCTTTCCTGATTACCGAAGCTGTGCGAGGCGAAGGTGGCGTACTTAAGCTGCCGGCATCAGCCGGTCAGTCAGCTGGACAGCGCTTCATGCCCGCGCATGATGAACGCGCCGAACTGGCACCACGCGATGTGGTGGCGCGCGCGATTGACTTTGAAATGAAAAAACGTGGTCTGGATTATGTGGATCTGGACATCAGTCATCAGCCGCCTGAATTCCTGAAAGAGCATTTCCCGACCATCTACGCACGCTGCCTGGAACTGGGCATAGACATTACCCGTCAAGCCATACCTATCGTGCCGGCCACCCATTACACCTGCGGCGGCATCGTGACTGACCTGAATGGCCGTACCGATGTGCAGGGACTCTATGCCGTCGGTGAGACGGCTTATACCGGTTTGCACGGCGCCAACCGGCTGGCCAGTAATTCGCTGCTGGAATGCGTGGTGCTGGGCCGGGCCGCTGCTCTCGATATTGAGCAGCAGGCCAAACTGAAATCACCGGCCTTGCCGGCCTGGGATGAGAGCCGGGTCACGGATGCAGACGAAGAGGTCGTCATCACACAAAACTGGGATGAGCTGCGCCGCTTCATGTGGAACTTCGTTGGCATCGTTCGCACCACCAAACGTCTGGAACGGGCGCAGCACCGGATTGCCTTACTCAAGGAAGAGATAGACGAGTACTACAAGAATTTCCGCATTACCCCCGACTTGCTGGAATTACGCAACCTGGTTGAGGTCGCTTCACTCATCGTCAGCAGCGCACTCTCGCGTCGTGAAAGCCGTGGCCTGCATTACAGTTTGGATTACCCCGACACCTTGCCCAAGGCCTTGCCGACGGTATTGGAGCCGACCCGCAGACCGGCCTCCAAACTGAGTGCTTAGTGCCAGCCGCTTAACGCATATCGTCGTCTACTTGAATGACGCTTTCCGATGAAGCAGCCCGCATGATGTATTGAAACTGTGTTCTGGCTTCTTCCTTAGTCATTTTTTTGTACCACTCAGCCTCATCCATGATGAGCAACTCGGCATGCGTAAAGATACCCAAATCCTCCAATTGCTGCACTAGCATGTCGGGATTATTTTTATGCTGCAGGCTGCGATACAAACAGAGGCTGAGATCAAATATAGGATCTGGCAAGCTTGTCCAGTTAGTATCCTTGGCTGAACGCATATCAAGAAAAGATCGTAGTAGTTTCAGAACGGCCTCTTCAACCTCATGAATCTCAGGCATGGGCAAGGCCATAAACAGAGACAGCGCTTCTAAGCACTCAGCACCGGGATTGCTTTCCATGAACTCAGGATCCCATTCATTGGGTATGAATGCATCTGAATGCGCCAAAAATTCCCGGACTATCAGCTCGGAATAATCCACTTTAAGACATTTTGCGATGCGCAAAAATCCGCAGGCCCTGAGTGGCTTGCTCAACTTGCTGATGGCTTTCAGGCCATCATTCAATACCGTTGTGAATAAAGGTTCTTTTTTCTTTTCTCGCTTTAATTCAAAAACTTGAATACCGCAGGCCGCAAGAATTTCAACAACGGTATTTCTGCCTTCCAGAAATTGACTTC
>CAIQLE010000250.1 GCA_903872555.1 uncultured bacterium | reverse complement strand
TTCACCTTCGTCTCACAAGCGGCATTCAATGCCGGCATCGCCGACACCCTGAAACTCAACAAACCGGTAGCGGCTGTAAAAAATACACGCACGCTCAGGAAGTCAGACATGATCCATAACGGCTATACGCCGACCATGGAAGTCGATACCGAAACCTATGAAGTGCGGGCCGATGGTGATCTGCTGGTGTGCGAACCAGCCAAAGTGCTGCCTATGGCACAGCGTTACTTTCTGTTTTAAGGCCAGACCCACTCATGCTCACACTGAACACTAAAGTCGATCACGCCGCAGAGATTGCGGGTGAACTTGTACTGCCTTATGAACTGCGCGAAAAAAGTCGTCTGCGTGCCAGCCTCGTCTCTGGAGAAGAAGTAGCGGTCTTCACCGTGCGCGGCACGGTACTGCGCCACGGTGATTTACTGAAAGGTGATGATGGTCGCGTCGTGAAGATCAGCGCCGCCGCAGAGGCCACCTATCGCGTGGAATGCGCCTCGCCACATGCCTTGCTGCGTTGCGCCTTCCATCTGGGAAATCGCCACACACAGGCGCAGGTGGGCGAAGGCTATCTGCGCATACGCAAAGATGTCGTCTTGAAGGATATGCTGGCTGGACTGGGCGCAACGGTGCTGGAAGAACAAGCACCCTTCGAACCTGAATCAGGCGCTTATTCAGCGGGCTTTGGCGGTGGCCATCATCATCACGATGGGCACCATCATCCACTGGCACCGATTCCTGTGCGCCAGAAAATTCACAGGCCGGGCGACGCATCGTGACTTTGCAGTCCACCGCACTGCTGCACTTGCTACAGTTATGCAGTCCTTCTTTGCCCGTAGGTGCCTACAGCTATTCGCAGGGTCTGGAAGCGGCCATGGTCAGCGGCCATGTGCATGATGAAGCGAGTGCGCGTGCGTGGATAGTCGGCATGCTCGAGGAAGTCGTGGCGCGTTTTGAAGCGCCCGTCACCTGGCGACTGCTGCAGGCTTTCGCAGCCCGTGATGACCAGGCTGTGCAGTACTGGAATGCACTTTTCATTGCATCACGTGACAGTGCCGAGTTTCGCGCCGAGACCATACAGATGGGTTACTCACTGGGCAAACTGATCGCTGAATTAAAAGCAGATGATACAGAGAGTGAAGTATTGATTCAGCTGCTGCAAAACCAGACTGAGCTGCCCTTTCCAACAGCACTGGCCGCCGCCGCGGTGGCACTTGATGTGCCGGCAGAAGAAGCCTTGCTGGGCATGCTGTTTTCATGGGCAGAAAATCAGGTGCTGGCCTGCGTCAAATCTGTACCACTGGGGCAGGTCTCAGGGCAACGTCTATTGCTGTCATTGCGCCCGGGACTGGAAGCAGCCGCCGAAACAGCACGCACGCTGGCCGATGATGAATTGTCTAACTGGTCGCCCGGACTGTCGCTCCTATCTATGCAGCACGAGGTTCAGTATTCGCGGCTGTATCGCTCCTGAAGCGAGTTATGAGTTTGATTTTTGAGTGCGATGTATGCGTGCGATGTATGTATAAGCTATGGACGATATAAGGACAGCATTAGAACGAGACAAGCACTATCGTCATGTTGAGTTGATTGAATTCGACTGACTTCTGATCATTAAAAAATTCCTGCAACATTACTGAAAGATTTTATGAACACTTCCAATCCTCTGCGCGTAGGTATAGGCGGCCCGGTTGGCTCCGGCAAAACGGCTCTGTGTGAAATGCTGTGCAAAAAAATGCGCGACGATTACGACATGGCCGTCATCACGAATGATATCTACACCAAGGAAGATATGGAAATTCTGCTGCGTGCCGATGCACTGCCCGCAGAACGTCTGATGGGTGTAGAGACCGGCG
>CAIQLE010000249.1 GCA_903872555.1 uncultured bacterium | reverse complement strand
TGGCGCTTCAGAATCACTGAAACAATAAGGAGCCGATAAGCATAATCGGCCGACGGAGAAGACATGAATCAAGCGACGACGCCGCAAACAGCTGCGCATTTCGATGTAACCAAGGCGATTGATGAGGGTGGATTTTCCACTCTGCAGAAATTTGCTTATTTGTTTGCCGCACTGGCGATTGTTGTCGATGGCTTTGATGGTCAGATGATCGGTTACGCCATCCCCATGATCATGAAAGAATGGGGCGTCACACGCGCTGCTTTTTCATTAGCAGTTGCCGGTGGATTATTGGGTATGGCAGTCGGCAGCCTGAGCGCCGGTATGCTAGCTGACAAACTCGGTCGCAAACCCATACTCGTGGCGAGCATATTTTTGTTTGGCCTATCCACCTGCCTGATCGGTCAGGCACCTGATGTAGCTACGATTGCGATCATTCGCTTTTTCGCCGGACTAGGCATAGGTGCTGCGCTGCCCGTAGCCACCACACTGACCGCTGAATTTATTCCCTCCCGCTATCGCACCATGGCCGTCACCACCGCCATCGTCTGCTACCCGCTGGGCGGCATGCTGGCGGGTCTGGCTGCCGGACAAATCCTGCCGGTACAGGGATGGCGCACCTTCTTCCTGATCGGCGGAGCGATAGCGATCGTCTACGCTTTGCTGCTCATACTATTGCTGCGCGAATCACCTAAATATCTGGCGCGTCAGCCTTCGCGCTGGGAAGAATTGCGCTCATTGATGACACGCATGGCACATGACGTCGCCCACGTGATCGAATTCAGAGATGGGACGGTAGATACAGGCAAACGCGGCAGCATCGCTGATTTGTTCCGCCACGGCCGTGCAGCAGACACGTCCTGGCTGTGGATCAGCTTCTTCATGATCCAGCTGTCTATCTACACCGCCTATAGCTGGCTGCCCACGATGCTGACCACGGAAGGCCTGTCGCCTGCATTAGCTGGCATGGGTCTGACTGCGTATAACTTTGGTGGTCTGTTCGGCGCGGTACTGTGCGCGATGGCGATCAATCGTTTTGGCTCGCGCTGGCCCATGATTTTCTGGGCTGCTATGTCAGCAGTAACAGCATTTGGCCTGAAGCTGGTGAATGTGACGGCGACGCCGGAGACGTTTTTGTGGGGTCTGGGCTTTCACGGACTGTTCGTCACCGCTTTGCAATGCGCCATGTTTGCCTTGTGTGCCCATATGTATCCGACACTGATACGCACCACTGGTGCTGCATCGGCAATGGCATTCGGTCGCATCGGCGCATTCACCAGTGCATTTGCGGGTGCAGCAATGATTACCGCTGGTGGAGCATCGGCCTACCTGAACTTACTGGGTGGCTCCATGATTGTTACGGTTCTGGGGCTGGCAATGGTGCGCGGGCATATTGGGCCTAAGCATTAAAAATGCGTTAGGAATCAGGCGTAGCACCCGTCATTGAATAACTCATCTTGTGAACCTCTGTGGGCTTGCAAGATGAGTTTATTATTTTGGAATCAGCAGGTCTTTATTCTCAGAGAAGATCTTCTGAGCCACATATCTTGATCCAAAGACTGACAAATGATTTACGTCCCGATAGAGCGAAGAATCACCCATTTTTGAATAGCAGAACTGATCGTCACAAAAATATTTTTCCGGCTTGATCACTACGACTTTTGGATGCTGAATC
>CAIQLE010000248.1 GCA_903872555.1 uncultured bacterium | reverse complement strand
TGCCTATATTGTTCAGGGACAGAATCAGAAACTCAGGCGTCGAGACAGACACCGGATCGGCGACGATTTTTTCCCAGATCGCCAGCGCAGCATCCACATCGCCTTCTGCTTCCAGTGTGGTGCCCAGATTGATTTTTGCCTGAAAAAAATCAGGCTTGATCTGCAGCGCGCTCTCATAGGCTTTTTTGGCATAGGCCTTGTCGCCCTGCGCAAAAAGTATCACGCCAAAGTTAAACCAGGCGACGAATTTATGCGGTGAGCTGCTGTGCTTGAGCCAGGTCTCAAACAATAACTTGGATCGTTCAAAGTCATTATTCAGTTTGAGCGCTTCGGCTTCACGGATCATGTCGGTGATGCTGACGGCATCATTTTTGGCATTCTCGATCAGGCGCTGCCATGCGTCTTTGGCATCAGTGGCGGGATGGAGGATTTCAGATTGTGCGGGCGATAGCATGCTGTTTTCAGTAAGAAGTAAGTCCTGGCAACTGGCCAGATTTTCCAAGAATGGCGGCAGTGCCCGTCATGGAATCAAACAGATAATTGATATAAGCCGATCGCAGCGAATAATGTTCAGCTTCGACTGAGAGCAGCTCAAACAGAGAGCGATGACCTACGGCCATCCATTGCGTGAAAAAATTCTTGCGCACAAGTTCATTCACCTGAATCAGCTCAGTATATTCACTCGCGATACGCTTTTGGTCTATCGCCTGTTCATACAAGGCCTTGTAGTCATAGTCCAGCTGCCGTACCGCCTGCTCTTTTCTTTCAAGGACAGAATTTGCTTTTTCCAGTGCCGAGCGCTCAGAGGATTGCAGGGTATTGCCGTCAAAGATAGGCATACTGAAACTTAAGGCCAGACTACTGCCATAGTTCGCCAGTCCGGTCGACAGCGGACCATAGCTGGCTGAAAATTTGATCGCCGGTTTTCTTGAAGCGCTTATCTGCTCTACTGACAGCATCTGCTGCTGATATTCTTCATCCAGCTGTCGTATGCTGGGCAGCTGTGCAATCTGGTTGATTTTTTCTTTGAGATTGAATTCATCCAGAAACAAGGCATAGATGCCATGACAGGCGAGTGATTGGTCGTTACCGAGCTGACGGCTGAGAATGATGTCGGCCTCGCTCACTTTGCTGAGTGCAGACTGCCGCGCATACTCGGCCTGCAGCAAACGCGACTTGGCCTGCACCAGTTCACTGGCTCTGCCCGCGTCGCTGTCGGCAATTTTTCTCAGCATGTCGAAGATCATGTCGACATTTTTCTGATAGTCCGTGCTGACAGCCAGCAGCGCTTTTTTTCGGTTCAGATCGAGACAGGATCTGACCGCCTCAGCGGCCACGTCGATTCGTCTTTGCTGCTGAAATTCTCTGGAGGCATTGGCCGCCGATTCACGGCCTTTGACCTGCGCGTCAATTCTTCCCCAGTCATACACAGAGAGCTGCGCAGTCACGGTGGCTGTGGGCTGTCCATTGATGCTCGTGGTCTGGCTGACATCGGGGCTGTTGACCATGGACAGACCGCTGACGCTGACCTGAGG
Organism: uncultured bacterium; assembly: GCA_903872555.1. Taxonomy (GTDB): domain Bacteria; phylum Pseudomonadota; class Gammaproteobacteria; order Burkholderiales; family Burkholderiaceae_D; genus Pernthalerella. The sequence goes on along the minus strand of CAIQLE010000248.1, from coordinate 5,046 downwards.
CAGCCTGCCGCCCTTGGCCGCCTGAATATCTTGCAGCGAGGATTGCGTGATCAGACCGGCTTCACGCACCAGCGGGCTGTTCGCTATCGCGAGATCGACTAGTTTGGCGACCTGAGCTTTTGAGGCGGCCAGTTTACTGGCATGGGTCAGGCCAGGAAAATCCATCAGCTCAGCCACAAACTCCGGTGGCAAAGCGGCATCCAGCGCTCTGGCCTGAACCAACGGTGACAGCATGCACAACACGAAAGCGCACAGGCTGACAGCTGCACATGAGCTCACTTGCGCTGCGCGTGAACCTGTCTTAGCGCTCACGGAAAGCCTCTTTGGCCTGATTGAAGGGTTTCAGCAAGAAATCCATAATCGATTTTTTGCCGGTCTTAATTTGCGCAATCGCTGTCATACCAGGAACGATCTGTATGCCTGATTTGCCTGGCTCACCGGGCATTTTCTCTATTTTGATCAGGACACGGTAATAGCCCATCTCTTGTCCGGGTGCGGGACGCTGATCTTCACGGAAGGTATCCGGACTGACCAGATCGACTATGCCTTCGAGATCGCCATAGATCGCCGAATCGTAGGCCGCGAGTTTAATTGATGCAGGCAGACCCACATGCACATGTGATATTTCTTTCGGGTCCAGCTTGGCTTCAAAAATCAGGCTGGCATCCACAGGCACGATATCAAGCACAGGCGCGGAAGGCGGTATTGCACTGCCTTGCGTATTGATGCGCAGATTCTTCACGATGCCACGCACAGGCGCACGCAGGGTTGTGCGATTCAGGCTGTCGAGACGTGCATGGTTATTCGGTGCTATCTGCGACAGCTCGGCTTCGACTTTGGCCATGTCATTGTTGGCGTCTGACTTATAGCGGTTGATTCTGTCGGTGACTTGCTGATTCAGCTCATTCGCCTGACGCTTCAGGCGCGACAGCTCGACCTCTGAGAACAGACCCTGAGCCGCCAGTTTTTGCGAAATTTCAATTTCACTGTCCAGCAGGGTCATGCTTTTTCTGATCGACGCAATCGCATCATCCAGCGCCTGCTTCTTGGATTGATAGGCCTGCAGTTCACTGATGACGATCGCAGAGCGTGCATCCAGCTCGCGCGGAAATACGAGGGGCATGCCATGCGCTTCAGCTTTCAGCCGGGCCAGACTGGCTTTTAAGGCCAGTTCTTTTTTCATGCCTTCAGCATATTGCGCTTCAAAGCGTGTGGTCTCTATCTGTATCAGTGGCTGGCCTTTTTCTACCAGTGCGCCTTCGCGCACCAGCAACTCGCCCAGCACACCGCCTTCCACACTGGAGACGACTTGCTCTCTGCTGCTGGTGATGACACGCGCATCGGCCAGCGTGACTTCATCGACCTGGGTCGAGCCTGCCCAGATACCGGCGCACAGCACCAGAAACACCATCAAATACAACAAGGCCGAAGAGCGCGGCGTGGTCTGTGCCAGCAGTGCTTCGCTGATGTTATGCATGTACTCCAGATCAGCTGCCTTCAGCACACCCTTGGGCTTACTGCGCCGTGTGATGCCCAGAGGGTTGATGCGGTCCAGATCATGGCGCGAGCTCATCGTACGGCCTCTCCGTGCAGGATCGCATCTTTATCGGAAGAAGATCCGCTCAGCATGGCCAGAATTTTTTCTTTCGGACCATCAGCCACAATTTTCTGATTGTCCAACACCACCACACGATCCACTACGGATAACAGCGATGGCCTGTGGGTGACGATGATGACGGTTCTGTCTTTGGCGATGGTGGCTAGGCGTTTGGTGAACATGATTTCAGTCTGCATGTCCATCGCACTGGTGGGCTCATCCATCAGCAGTATTTTTGGCTGCGTAATTAAGGCACGCGCCAAGGCCACCAGCTGTCGCTGACCGCCTGACAGACCCAGCCCCATGGAACCGATGCGCATGTCATAACCCATAGGATGGGCATCGGCAATTTTATCCAGACCAGTCAGGGTCACGACTTCCATGAAGGATTCCCAGCTCGCATTCGGACGGCCGAGGAAAATATTTTCTCTCAGGGTGCCGCGAAACAGTCGCAGATCTTGTGTGACATAACCGACCTGATCACGGAAATCAGCAGGATCAATCTGCCGTATATCCAGACCATCAATTTTCACCTGCCCCTGTATGGGCAGATACAGTCCTGCAATCATGCGCAACAAGGTCGATTTGCCACTGCCGATTTTTCCGACGAAGGCAACACGCTCACCTTTTTCTATGGTGATGTTGATGTCTCTGAGTGCAGTCGGTGATTTGCTTGCATCATTCGAAGGATAGGCAAAAGCGAGTTTCTGGACTTCGATTTTTCCGTCGAAGCTTTTTTTCTGGACATAGCTGCGAGTCGGATCACGTTCCGTCGGCAGGCTCATCAAGTCATTCAGATTTTGAAACGCGGTCTTGGCGCTCTGATATTTGATGGCCATGGAAACAAAGGCACCGACAGGCGAAATCGCACGGCCGGCAAACATGATAGAGCCGACTAGCGCGCCCGATGTGATCTCACCCGAGTGAATCAGATAGGTGCCCCACACCAGCATGATGACGGTCTGACTTTGCTGGGCGAAGGTGAAGAAGGTCATGACGATATTCGAGAGCAGCCTATATTTCATGCTCGAATGTGCGGTCGCTGCATTCAGTTCTTCATAGCGCTTGATCATGATGCCTGCAGCACCTGTTACGCGCAGAGTCTCCAGACCTTCTATGGATTCAATCAGCACGCCGTGCATCTGCGATTGATCTCTGAAGGCATGCAACATCATTTTATGCAAAGGCAGTTGCACCCAGAGTGCCGTCATGATCACCAGAGGAATGATGATCATAGGCACCAGCGCCAGTTTGCCAGCGGTGCTGAAGATCATAAAAATGAACAGCAAGGCAAACGGGAAATCGGTCAGCACAGCCATGCTGACGGAGGTGCCGAAATCTCTGACGGTCTCAAATTGTCTGACCTGATGCGCGAAGGCGCCGGATGATGGCGGCGTATGTTCCAGCCTTAATCCGAGTGCCTGTCTGAATAAAGCAGAGGCCAGTGTGATGTCACTTTTTCTGGCGGCCAGATCGACCAGATAATCACGTATGTGTCGTGCTGCGGCCTCAAACAACATGGCAATCGCAATGCCCACGACTAATGCCCACAAAGTGGCATAAGCTTTGAGGGGAATGACGCGATCATAGACATGCATCGCAAACAGACCACCGAGGGTGGACAGTATATTGATCAGGAATGCTGCGAGCACTGCATCATAGTAGTAGCGGCGATAATTCCAGATGACTTTCCACAGCCAATTGGCGCCTTCGCTCGGATCTTTGGCATTTTTATTGTCATCATCTGCGTCGAGGTGCGCTAAGCGTTTCACCAGCAGGCTGAAACCACTGTAGGTTTCATTCAGTTCCTGCTCCGAGATGACGAAGCTTTCTTCATACGGCCCAGCCTGTAGCACTTCGAATTTCGTCGTCTCATGCTGATGAGCAGGATAAATATTCTGCAATATCAGCGCCGTTCCATCTCGCATGATGAGCACTACCGGCAGCGATGCTTTGACAAAGGTGGCCGGATCGCGCTCTATGAGTTTGGCGGCAAAACCTGAAGCTTCGAGCGCACGTATGCCCATTTCGACGGTGAGCCCTTCCATGCTGGGCAGACCGGACAGAAATGATGAGGGTGTTTTTTCGACGCCGAATTTTCTGCACATCCATAGCAAGGCCTGCAGCAGGCTGTTGGCCTCTGCAGGATTGCTGCCGATATGGGGTTCATGCGGACGATTCATCATTACTCTTTTTGCAAGATATGGTGCAATTGCACTAATGATAGGGAAAATCGTCCTCCTGAGGCAAAGCTTTAATGAAGAGTTTCGTTATTATCGAAACGATAATCAGCTCACTGTCTGCGCGAATGTAGTGCAAAGCGCATGATTTGCTCTGCACTTTACTTATCAAAATACATACGCTTAGCTAAAAAAAATGGCACCCCGTTGCAGGGGTGCCATGTTGACAGCAGTGCTGATTTTTACAGGATCACGGTATGGATCTTGTCATTGACCAGCAACTGCGCATGGTCATTCACATAGATCGTGTACTGCTCTCCGTTCATCGCGGTGTTGCCATTGGCGTGCCAGCCTGCATCCGACTGAGCCAGCTGCACGGTGTCATGTGCATCACCGTGCACCACCAGGGTTGACAAGCCGGTGCTGTGTTCCTGCTCACCGAAGGCCAGTACATCATCGAGTCTGACATTCAGTGTTTCGGACTTGCCATTAGCGAGATCAACCTGCGCTATGCCACCAGTAGACGGCAACTGATGATGTATCGAAGACAGATCAAACACACGATTGCCTCCGGCATCAACGGTGAACCAGACGTCGCCCAGCTGATGCACTTTGCCGTCTGCTGTGGCATAGCTGCCCATCAGTCCGACCAGGTTGCCATTGTTAGAAACCTGACTGCTATGTGCATCCAGCGAGAAGGAACTGATGTCCATGTTCGACAGGGATGTCAGTTCACCCGACTCGGTGATGCCATCACTGTTGAGATCACGCCAGACCAAGAGCTGACTGAAGCCGGCATCGGCGCTGTTGATGACGCCATCATGATTGCTGTCCATGCTGGCCAGTGCTTCAAAACCGTTGTTCGCTTTCTGGCCGTTTTGCAGCACAGTTTCCTGACCAAACAATTCTGAACCATTGTCTATCGTGCCGTTGCCGTTCAGGTCGCGTACCAGCAAGCCATCGCTGGACGAAATCCATCCGGTGTGGACTGCATGACCTTCGTTGTAGAGATCAAAGTTCACACCCTGATTCACATTCAGCGTCTGTATGCCGTCACCGTTCAGATCCAGCACCAGTGGCGTGTAGGTATTCACCGTCAGGCCTATGGCACTCAGCTTGCCGACCGCAATCGCCATGGTCTGGTCAGTGGTCATGGAAGCAACCACGGAGGTCATGGCTGTCAGATGATCGGACGACAGGGCGGCCACGGCATCAGTCGTCAGTCCGGCGACATTGTTCGCTGTCAGCGCGGCTAGTGATGCGGTACCC
>CAIQLE010000247.1 GCA_903872555.1 uncultured bacterium | reverse complement strand
CCAGCAGTTGTTCAGCGGTGCAGTCCTTACCTTTTTTCTTGATCCACGCCAGCGCCTTGCTTCTGCGCAGCTCTACTTCGCTGGTGTCCATCCCTATCGCTCGGAACTCGGCCACCATGCAGACGGGCGGCTTGAGAGGTACGGGCTTGTCTGCCACTTCTGCGACTGGCGGTTTAGCTGGTTTGCTGTCGGGCGCTGTTTTTTTTGCGGGTGTGGGCGCAGGTTTTTGAGGCGCTGTTTTTTCAGGCGCAGCGGCAGCCGGAGGGGCTGGGGGTTTGGCTGCATCTGCCGGCTTTCCCGCAGCTGCCGGCGTTGCTGTCGCAGCGGGTTTTCCAGTGGCCGCAGCTGCGCCGGGGGTGGCACGCGCAGCGGGAATCGCCGTTGATGGCTGGTCTGCAGCGGCCGGGGCTTTAGCTGCCGCGGTTGCGGGTGCGGGAGTTTCTGCTGCTGTAGCCGCTTGCATTGAACTCAGGCTGGCGCAGCCAGCAAAGCTCAGTGCCAGGAGATATCGGATCATGTGCAATCTTTCCCTCATCACCAACGATCAACCGCCCTTGGCGGCATCCTGGAAAAGGACGGTAATACTGATACGCCGGTTGCGCGGGTCAGCAGGGTTATTCGGTATAAACGGTGCGGTATCAGCCACACCTTCAATTTTGGCGAAACGTGATTCAGGTATGCCGGCTTCCTGCATGATGCGACGCGTACTTTCAGCCCGGTCACCCGAGAGCGACCAGTTGCTGCGCACACCATCATCGTAGGCAATGCTGTCGGTATGTCCGCGCACGGCCACCTTATTCGGCATGCCCATGACCGATTTAGCGACTTCCTTGATCAGGGTTTCTGCGCGTCCTTGCATGCGCGCAGTGCCGCTGCCGAACATGGAGAAATCTGCTTTGTCGATCACCTCGATACGCAGGCCTTCTTTTTCGCGTATGAATTTGACCTGATCCTTAATTTTGTCGAGCTGCTTGTTCTGCAGCAGCTTTTCTTTCACTTCCTGTTCCAGCTTGTCGAAGTTTTTCTTGTCGTTTTCAGCCGCAATTTTCTGGCGCTCTTCTTCCGACAGTTCATTAGGATTTTTATCGTTCTTTTCGTCTTTGGAGGTGCCGCTGTCTGTCGACTTGCCCCCTTCAGAGCGCGGTGTGTCGCGCTCGAACATGCTGGTGCGCTGCCCTGTATTCGGCATACCGTCAGGATCGAGTATGGACTGGCCACCCATGATGCCGCCCGGGCCGGTCAGCGTGCTCATATTGGCCAGACTGTGTGAAGTGGGCTTGAAGTAATCCGCAATACTTTTGCGCTGGTCTTCCGTGGTCGCGCCCAGCAGCCACATGAGCAGGAAGAAGGCCATCATGGCCGTCATCATGTCGGCCAGCGCAATTTTCCACGCACCACCGTGGGCACCGGCATGGTCACCATCGATCTTTTTCTTTTTGACGATGGGTTCCAGCGGTACTTCGGGTACGGCTTCTTCGGGTTTTTTATCTTCGGCTGCTTCAGCCATGATCAATTCCTGTGCGGACGCTTACGTATTCGACCCAAGCTACATCGGCACGAGCAGGACAAAATCAAGCGAGACGCGCTTTTGCCCATGCTTTATGCTCTTTATGCAACATAATACCGGAATATATTGCCAGTGGGCATCGTTTAGCTGAGGTTTTCAAGATCGTGACTTATTCACACCACCATCCCTGTCGCCCGCGCTTTCATCCTCGCTTTGAACCTTTATTTCAGGCTGTAAGCGTGAGGCTAAAGCGGCTGTTTTTTCAACAGACGTTGCCTTGGATTCCGCTGCTATCCCAGCCGCATCCCCAGCCGCATGCACGGTCTCTTGCCCAGCCGTATGCCCGGCCGCATGAAAGGCCTCATGCTATGCCCCTTGCGCTGATTAGCCCCATGCCCCGTTTGCTGTCACTGTCCTTCGCTGTTTTGCTGAGCTGTACTTGCCTTGCCAGCCTGGCCGCTACGCCTGTGTCTCAGGACAGCCATCCTGAAGCTGCCACCGCCAGCCTTGCCAAATCCTCGGTCAAAGCGAAGCACTGGATGGCAGCCGCTGCCAATCCCTACGCCACTGAGGCGGGGCGTCAGGTCTTGCGTGAGGGCGGCACTGCGGTGGATGCTGCGATTGCCATGCAAATGGTGCTGGCTCTGGTAGAGCCGCAATCATCCGGTCTGGGTGGTGGCGCTTTCATGCTGGTCTACGATCACGGCCGCCGTCGCGTGCTGAGTTATGACGGACGCGAGACAGCACCGGCCGCAGCCACGCATGATCTGTTTATGCAGGATGGCAAGCTGCCGGCTTTTAAAGACGCGGTGAACAGCGGGCGTTCAGTCGGCACACCCGGTCTGCTGCGCATGCTGGAACTGGCCCATCAGCGTCACGGTAAATTAGCCTGGAGCCGTTTATTTGAACCTGCCATTCGACTGGCCGAACAAGGTTTT
>CAIQLE010000246.1 GCA_903872555.1 uncultured bacterium | reverse complement strand
TTGAGAGTACCCATATCAGAGCGCTTGATTACGTCACTCTGGAACAACTTCAATCATGAAACCGGACTTCAATTGAGCTGGCTTAACTGAAACAGTAACTAAGGATCTACGTCACTCAGATGACGTCATATCCTGAAGCTTACAGAGATTATTCTGCATCCGGCTGCTGAGCTGGTGATGCATCAATAAATGCCCTCAACTCCATGCAGGCCGCATTGATACGCATGAGGGTAGGCATACCCGACAAATCGCATTGCATGCGCTGTGCATTGGCGATCTGCGGTATGAGGAAGCAATCTGCCAGACCGGGTGCATCACCATAACAAAATTTCCCCACACGGGCGTCGCTGCCCAGTATTTTTTCGAGACTGGCCAGACCGCGCTCGCACCAGTGACGATACCAGCGGTTTTTAGCTTCCTCGGATAATTCCATCTCCTGAACCAGATAACGCAGTACGCGCAAATTATTCAAAGGATGAATATCGCAGGCAACCGATAAAGCGAGACTGCGCAGCCATGCGCGATCCAGTGGATTCTCAGGCAAGAGCGCAGGCGAGGGATGGACTTCTTCCAGATATTCAATGATGGCCAAAGACTGTGTCAGTGCAAGGCCATCATCCAGAACCAATGAAGGAACCAGCGCATCCGGATTCAATTGCAGATAATCAGCCGCAAACTGTTCGCCGCCATCTTTGAGCAGATGCACAGGCACCACTTCACAAGGTAAGCCTTTCAGCTGAAGTGCGATGCGTACACGGTAAGAAGCCGAACTGCGGAAGTAACTGTAAAGTTTCATGCACTTATGCTGTCTGGGTAGTAATCTTCGCGTCAGGCGCCAAGATAAGCTTCAAGCACACGCTCATCGCGCATCAGCCGCTCTGCGGTATCAGTTAACACAATAGCGCCACTTTCCATCACATAGCCGCGGGTTGCAATCGACAGGGCCTGCTTCACATTCTGCTCGACCAGCAAGACCGTCACACCCTGTGAAGCTATCTTGTGTATGACTTCAAAGATATGTTCCACCATGATGGGTGCCAGTCCCATAGAAGGTTCATCAAGCAATAATAATCTGGGCTGGCTCATCAGAGCGCGTGCCATGGCCAGCATCTGCTGCTCACCACCGGAAAGCGTACCTGCCATCTGTGACTGACGCTCTTTCAGGCGCGGAAAAACAGTGAACCATTTTTCTATATCCATTTCTGTATTCGCAGGATCGTCATCTCTGGAATACGCGCCCATTAAAAGATTCTCTCGTATGCTCATGCGGGCGAACACGCCCCTGCCCTCAGGCACCATGGCCAGACCACGTTTGAGCAGTGAGTGCGCCGGATAGCTGTCTATACGTTCTTCAGAAAATTTAATCGTTCCGCTTCGATGAGAGGCCGGCAGTGTGCCCGTAATCGCTTTGAGTGTAGTGGTCTTGCCGGCGCCATTGGCACCGATCAAAGTCACCAACTCACCCTGAACCACCTGAAAGCTGATCTCTCTGACGGCTTCAATACCACCAAAGGCAACGCTGAGTCCTTCGACTTCCAATAAGGGCTGGCGCTGGTTCATGCTGCACTCCCACCCAGATACGCAGCTATCACTGCAGGATTTTTTTGTACTTCCGCAGGCGTACCGTCAGCAATCACCTTGCCATAATCAAGCACCGTAATGTGATCACATAAATCCATCACCAGCCTGACATCATGTTCAATCAAAAGTATGGTCGTGCCTCTGGCTTTGATACGCTCCAGCAGCACACGAAGACTGGCTTTCTCAGTAGGATTCATTCCAGCTGCGGGCTCATCCAGAGCTAACAACAGAGGCTCAGTGGCGAGCGCACGTGCAATCTCTAGCCTGCGCTGATCACCATAGGATAAATATCTTGCAGTGCGCGCCGACAGATGGGCTATGCCTACAAATTCCAGCAAGGCAGTTGCATGGGCGATGATCTGCGCTTCTTCTTCGCGCGCAGCACGATGGCGCAGGACTGCACCCAGCACTCCCTGATGCGTGCGTACGTGACGGCCGACCATCACATTTTCCAGCACACTCATGTCACCAAAGAGTCGTATGTTCTGAAAGGTGCGGGCTATACCTGCCTTGGCCACCGCATGCGGTGCCGAGGGTGAATACGCAGTGCCATTCAGTTCAAAACTACCCTCATCCGGTTGATAAAGACCGGTAATTACATTGAAGCAGGTGGTCTTGCCTGCGCCATTCGGCCCGATCAGGCCATGAATCGCGCCGCGCTGTATGTCCAGCGTCACATCACATAAGGCCTGCAAACCACCAAAATATTTGTTCACCTTGTCTATGCGTAGCAGAGAATGCGCTGTACTCATGCGGCACTCCTGTTCTCATCTTGTGCTTCATCCTCATCCGTAGCAGGCAGCGGACGATCTTCCTGTCGAGGTGAAGGCCACAGACCTGCAGGACGGGCCAACATGATCAGCACCAGTGCAAGGCCGTACAAGAGCTGACGCAATACCTCTGCTTCAATCCAGATGCTTCCCAGCAGAGCCATTTGCACTGGCTCGACGGTATGGCGCAGTACCTCGGGCAAAGCCGCCAGCAATACCGCGCCCAATATCACGCCGGGTATATGACCTATGCCGCCCAGTACCACCATGGCCAGCACGGCGATGGATTCAGTCAGCGAAAAAGATTCCGGTGATATGAATCCCTGAAAGGCAGCAAACATCGCTCCGGCCACTCCACCAAAGGTCGCACCCATGGCAAAGGCCAGTAGTTTCATATTACGCACATGAATGCCCATGGCTTTAGCGGCGATTTCATCTTCGCGTATGGCTATCCATGCTCGGCCCAGACGTGAATGCTGCAAACGATGAGAAATGAAAACCGTCAGCAGGCACAAGATAAGAAAGAGAAAATAGTAGGCATTCACCGAGGGCATATAAAAACCGGCGATCTTGACCATACCGCCCGAACCGGCCTCACCCGCCAGCGAGACACCGGCAATGCGCACAGGATCGATCAGATTGATGCCCTGTGGCCCATTGGTGATATTCACAGGACCGTTCATGTTATTCATGAAGATGCGTATGATTTCGCCAAAACCCAGGGTGACGATCGCCAGATAGTCACCGCGCAATTTGAGTGTAGGCGCGCCTAACAAGGCACCGAAGACGCCTGCCACCAGTGCTGCCAGTGGCACGATCAGCCAGACCGAGAGATGCAGGCCCTGTGCTGCGATATCATTGCCCATGAGTTGCAACAGTAATTCACCGGCCGCCGGATATTCCATCTGCAGTGATTCAATCACCACCGCAAACTGCGGCGAAGCGAGCAAACCTGCGATGTAGGCGCCGATCGCGAAAAAGGCGATGTAACCCAGATCGAGCAGGCCGGCAAAACCAACCACGATATTCAAGCCCAGCGCCAGCATGATGTAGAGCAGCGCTACATCCATGATTCTGACCCAGGAGTTGCCGAACTGGGAGGCGACGAAAGGAAAAGCAAGCACCAGAACGGCTAGAAATAAAATCCTAGCGCGTGACATACTGGACTGAGAAAAATTCATACGCATCGTGCCACCCGACTCAGGAACGCTCTGCCACGCGCTCACCCATCAAGCCCGAAGGGCGCAAGGTCAGGACAAGGATCAGCACGATGAAGGCAAAGATGTCTTGATAGTGACTGCCAAGAACGCCACCCGTCAGATCACCGATATAGCCAGCGCCCAGACTTTCTATCAGGCCCAGCACGATGCCACCCAGCATGGCGCCATAAATATTCCCTATGCCACCTAACACAGCGGCAGAGAATGCCTTCAACCCGGGCGTAAAGCCCATCGCGAACTGTGCCGAGGCATAGTTCGCAGCCCACATCACGCCGGCCACGGCGGCCAGTGCAGCACCGATGGCAAAGGTAAATACAATCACTCGATTCGCATCAACGCCCATCAGGGCTGCAATGCGGGGATTTTCAGCCACTGCCCGCATCGCCCTGCCCATGCGTGTGCGTTCCACCAGCAGGGCCAGACAGATCATCGAGACCATGGCCAGTACCAGCAAAACAATTTGTGTGGTCGTGATGAGTGCGCCCATGACATGCAAGGGTGCGGCAGGCAACACTTGGGGAAAAGGCAGGGGATTGCGGCCCCAGATCATCATCGCCAGTGTCTGCAAGAGTATGGAGATGCCGATGGCGGTGATCAGTGGCGCAAGTCGCGGCGCATCACGCAGACGACGATAGGCAATCCGTTCAATCAGCACGCTCACTATTACGCAGACTGGTATAGCACCGACAATCGCAATAATCAGCTGCACCATGCCCGGCAATTGCGGCATGAATTTCTGTATCAACTGCAGCAGTGTCCACCCTGTCATGGCACCGATCATCAAAATCTCACCATGGGCAAAATTAATCAGATTCAGTACGCCATACACCATGGTGTAACCGAGTGCGACCAGTGCATACATACTGCCCAGCACCAGACCATTGATCAATTGCTGAAGAAAGATATCCATGGATCAGGCAGCCGGCTGTCGTGCCGACAGGCCTTTGGGCAAGGGGAAGGTCACGTGTTCGGCCACACCATCGAGTTCACGCACGCTGCTAATGCCGAGTGATTTAAGACGACTCACCACCTGCTGCACCAGAATCTCGGGTGCAGAAGCACCGGCTGTGACACCGATACGCTGCTTACCCTGCAGCCAGTCAGGATTAATTTGTTCTGCGTTGTCGACCATATAGGATTCGACGCCATTTTTTTGCGCAACTTCACGCAGACGATTCGAATTCGAACTGCTAGGACTACCGACCACAATCACCAGCTCGACTTGTGGCGCCATGAATTTCACAGATTGCTGACGATTGGTGGTGGCATAACAAATATCACCCTTCTTGGGCTCGGCGATATCGGGGAAGCGTTGCTTCAGCGCTGCAATGATTTCTATGGTGTCGTCCACTGACAAGGTGGTCTGTGAAACATAGGCCAGACGATCCGGTGCTTTGACTTCGATTGTAGCGACATCAGCGACCGTTTCAACCAGATACATGCCGCCTTCACTCTGCCCCATCGTGCCTTCTACTTCAGGATGACCCTGATGCCCAATCATGATGATCTCGCGGCCTTCTTCACGCATTTTTGCGACTTCCACATGCACCTTGGTCACCAGAGGACAGGTGGCATCAAATACTTTCAGGCCCCGCTGCTCTGCTTCGGCCTTCACGGCACGCGAGACGCCGTGTGCGGAGAACACCAGATGGCTGCCCGCAGGTACATCATCGAGTTCTTCAATAAAAATCGCGCCCTTGTTGCGCAGATCTTCAACCACATAGGCATTGTGAACAATCTCGTGCCGCACATAGACGGGCGCACCAAACTGCGCGAGGGCACGTTCAACAATTTCTATCGCTCTGTCCACGCCGGCACAAAATCCGCGGGGCTGGGCAAGCAAAATTTCTTTGGTCATGATGAATGATCTGTCCTGAAAATCAGAGTATGCCAATGATACGGACTTCAAATCTGAGCTGCTGACCAGCGAGCGGATGATTGAAGTCGAACAGCGCATCCTTCTCGCCCAGCTCCAGCAAGACCCCCGCAAATTTTCCGCCGCCGGGAGCAGCGAAGTTCACCAGATCACCAACAGCATAGTTTTCATCGGCATCTGAATTGTTCATCAGGGTCGATAAGGCAACGCGCTGCAAGAGCTCGGGATTACGCGGACCAAAGGCTTGCTCTGGTGTCAGTTCAAAGGTCTCGTGCGTCCCTTCGGGCAGCCCCATCAGCTGAGCCTCGAGAAAAGGCGCGAGCTGACCTGAACCGAGCTGCATTGTGGCCGGGTTATCACCGAAAGTGGTCAGGATATCCCTGCCATCAGCGGAGGAGAGACGATAGTGCAGCGTCAGGAAGGCGCCTTCATTTACAAGGACTTGTGGCTTATTCGACATATATATCGCAGGAATTGCTGGGCGCCCTATTGTAAGCCAGCCGCTGCATACAACTGAACTATTGAGATTCCTTGCGCCCGTTAAATTAGATACCCGATCGGGCTGGCAGGACTTCTGGTCAGGCCATCTGAGTATCCCGGACTCAGTACTGAGTACGGGGTTTTAAATCTGACATCAGGCCTATACAAGGAGAGTGCGATGCGCATCATGGATCTGCCACAGGAACAAAGGCCACGCGAACGTCTGCTGGCATTCGGTGCTCATACCCTGACCGATGCTGAGTTACTGGCTATCGTCCTGTGCACTGGCACGAATGGCAAAAGTGCGATTGAAATGGCGAGTGATTTGATACGGCGTTTTGGTTCTCTCGGGCGACTGCTGGCTGCCGCACCAGAGGAATTCAAGGATATCTCAGGGCTAGGCCCTGCGAAACGCTCCCTGATACAGGCTGTTCTGGAACTGGCGCGCCGCAGCCTGAAAGAAGAATTATGCGACAGCCCTGTGCTGCAATCACCGCAGGCAGTTGGTCACTATCTTCGCCTGCGCTTCAGCGGACAGCCGTATGAAAGTTTTGTTGCCATCTTTCTGGACATGCAAAGCCGGCTGCTGGCCTGCGAAGAGGTGGCAAGGGGCACGCTGGATCGCGTTACCCTCTATCCGCGAGAAATAATCAAAATGGCACTCAGACAGAATGCCGCAGCCGTCATCTTTGCTCACAACCATCCCCATGGCTGCGCCCAGCCCAGTAAGCTGGATCAGGCACTGACCAAACAACTAAAACAATTGATGAGCAGCATAGAAGTGAGCATGCATGACCACCTGATCGTCACGGAATCGGCACTCTGGTCATTTAGGGAAAACGGCTTATGCTGAAGTGCTAGCTACAAATGTGACACTTGAATTGGGGAAAGGCCTGCAAATTCAAAGGAAATTGTTAAATAAATGAGGCAGCGCAAGACACAATTTTTATACGCAAGTCATTGAATTTTCTTAATTTTTTCTATATACTCGTCGTTTTTCCAAATTCGGGAATTTACAAGGAGTCTGCTGTGGCACGTGTATGCGAAGTAACCGGGAAGAAGCCGATGGTCGGCAACAATGTCTCCCACGCAAATAACAAAACCAAGCGTCGCTTCCTGCCTAATCTGCAGAACCGTCGCTTCTGGGTCGAATCAGAGAACCGTTGGGTACGCCTGACAGTTTCCGGTGCTGGCATCCGCATCATCGACAAACTCGGCATTGACGCTGTGCTGACCGACATGCGTGCACGTGGCGCAAAAGTATAAACGCAACATTTAAAGGACAGACATCATGGCGACCAAAGGCCGAGAGAAAATCAAACTGGAATCGACTGCAGGTACCGGTACTTTTTATACCACCACCAAAAACAAGCGCACCATGCCCGAGAAGATGGAGATCATGAAGTACGATCCCAGAATTCGTAAGCA
>CAIQLE010000245.1 GCA_903872555.1 uncultured bacterium | reverse complement strand
TTTCGTGAAAGCCTTGCGCCTGTCCATGAATGGCCAGGCCGATGCCGTCAAATTCCGCGAACTGATACAGCCGTTTCAGCAGAGCGAAGCATCCTGCCCCATCGTTGTTCAGTACATGAAAAATGGTGCCCTCAGCGAGTTACGTCTTTCTGATGAATGGCGCGTGCGTGCTGATGATAATTTACGAGCCAAACTCTCTGACTGGCTCAGTCCCGATAATGTCTGGTTTGAATATTAATGAGTCTCTCCCTTACCTTTAAACGCATCCTGAGCTTGCTTGCGCCCTATAAGGCACGGCTGTTAGTGGCATTGGGTGGCATGATCATTACTGCTTCAACCGAACCGGCCGTCGCTGCAATGATGAAGCTCTTGCTCGACAAGGGCTTTACGCAAGCAACGCAGGGCAACTCATTTTCTCTGTGGCTAGTACCGCTGTTTGTGATTGGTATTTTTGTTATCCGAGGTTTGTCGACCTTTGCCACCAGTTACATGATGGCCTGGGTAACTGGTCGCCTGATGTCAACCCTGCGCCAGCAGATGTTTGGACGATTGCTGGATGTGCCGCTGGGTTATTACGACAAGCAATCAACTGGTCAGGTGATCAACACCATGATGGTGGAAGTGCAGCAGATTCTCGATATGTTGCGCAGCATCTTAGTGATTCTGATGCGCGACAGCTTAACGGTCATAGGTCTGCTGGCGTATCTGTTCTGGCTTAACTGGAAACTCACGCTGGTCACTTTGTTTTTAGTGCCTGTGATTGCTGTTGTTATTCGCCTGACAGCAAAGCGCCTGAAACGACTGATCACACAGAATCAGCAAATTAATGGCGAGCTGATGCAAACCATAGAAGAAACCACGCGCGCGCGCCAGGTCATCAAGATATTCGGTGGTCAGCAGTATGAAGCGATGCGTTTCGAGCAGCGTTCAAATCGTTTGCGTGGCTTCATGATCCGTATGGCCAGCACCATGGCAACCACCGAGCCTATTACCCAGTTCATTAATTCATTTTCAGTCTCTGTCATCATCATGATCGCGCTGTCGCAAGCAGGCGATGGAAGCATGACAGTCGGTGGGTTCGCTTCCTTCATCACCGCCATGCTGATGATACTCACGCCTTTGAAACATCTTGCAGGGGTGAATGGACCATTACAACGCGGTCTTGCGGCCGGCACCCGAGTATTTGGCCTGATTGATGCGACACCTGAACGCACCAATGGCATGAAGCTGCCAGCGCGCGCTGCCGGACAATTGGAATTCAAGCAAGTCAGCTTTACTTACCCAGAACAGCAGCAACCAGCACTGTCGCGAATTAATCTCAAGATCATGCCCGGAGAGACAGTTGCTCTGGTCGGTATGTCCGGTGGCGGTAAATCAACCTTAGTTAATCTGGTGCCCGAGTTTTATTCAATAACAGAGGGCGAGATACTGCTGGATGGTATGCCCCTATCGCAAATAGAACTCAGCAGTTTGCGTGCGCAAATGGCGATGGTGAGCCAGAACGTTGTGCTGTTTGACGATACGCTTGCCGCCAATATTGCCTATGGCGATGTAACTCCGGATCAGCAACGTATAGAGGCAGCAGTCAAAGCAGCGCATTTAAGTGACGTGGTTGCCGCACTTCCTGAGGGCTTGAACACCATGATTGGTGATAACGGCATGCGCTTGTCTGGGGGGCAGCGTCAGCGCCTTGCCATTGCACGCGCCATTTATAAAGATGCACCCATTCTGATATTAGATGAAGCAACCTCGGCACTGGATACTGAATCTGAGCGCGCCGTGCAAGATGCTTTAGATAGCTTAATGCGAGGCCGTACCACCCTCGTGATTGCCCACCGCCTCTCAACCATAGAACATGCGGATCGTATCGTCGTATTAGAGAAAGCTCAGATTGCTGAAATTGGCAATCATGCAGAACTGTTGGCGGCCAACGGTGTTTACGCACACCTCTATCACCTGCAATTTTCCAAGGAATCCTAATGTCAGCCAATGCACCTATATCGCGCTACCCCGTACCAGAAATCATGGACCTGCCAGAAGATA
>CAIQLE010000244.1 GCA_903872555.1 uncultured bacterium | reverse complement strand
GTGCTCGTTCTCTCGCAGGGCAAAGATGTTTTCGCTGACGATAACGAGGTCATTCGCTTTCAGGCTGGCCAGACAACGTTTTACTTCACTGAATTCGACAACATAAGATTCGATCAGCATAGGGCTGTCCTGTCAGGTGGTGGCTAGGGAATAGCGAATAAATTATCAATATGAAAATCATATCTTGACCTGCATAGCAAATTGATTTCAATAATGACATCCTTCGTTTAATTAAGATGATTATTTATCTGTCCCAGGCTCATCCACTGAGCCCATTTAAATTCATAATGAAAAAAATAATTCAACCGGGCTGAACTGAGCCCCGTGAAATCTGGGGGAAGTGTGAGCAAAACAGAGCGTTTGTACCGAATTCAGAGAATGCTCACCGATCATGGCGTTGTCAGCGCCGATCGATTTATCGAAACACTGGAAATCTCGCGGGCGACGTTTAAGCGCGATCTGGAATATCTGCGTGACCGTATAGGGACGCCAATCATCTGGGATGCCGAGGCCGGCGGCTACCGCATCGAGGCAAAAAAAGGTGGCGAGACCCTGCATACGCTGCCCGGCCTGTGGCTGAACGAAGCAGAGATCAGTGGCCTCTTGGCCAGCGTCGATCTGCTGTCCAAGCTAGAACCCACGCCACTCATAGGCAAGCAGATCACGCCGATACGTGCGCGCCTTGAGAAAATTCTGGAGTTAAATGATTTCCCTTCCCATGAAATCAAGCGGCGTATCAAGCTCATACCGCTAGGGCACAGAAAAACAGAGGCTAAGTTTTTTCAGGTGATCGCGCATGCTGTGCTGTCACGCAAGCGTATCGAGATACGGCATTTCGGTCGTGTCGATGCACAGCACACCTCGCGCGAAGTATCGCCGCTACGGCTCGTCTATTACCGAGATAACTGGTATCTGGATGCGTTCTGTCATATGCGGGATGACATCCGTTCTTTTTCTATCGATGCCATCGTAGCCGTCAACGAAACCGACAAAGTGGCTGTCTCAGTCGAAGACGATATTCTGAGCCGTCAGCTGGATGCGGGCTATGGCATTTTTGCGGGCAAACAGCTCAAGACCGCCAAACTTAAATTCAATCCTTTCCGCGCGCGCTGGGTGCTGAATGAAATCTGGCATCCGGATCAGCGTGGTCAGTTACTGGAAGACGGCAGCTATCTGCTGGATATCCCTTATCTGGATGACCGCGAGCTCTTGCATGACATTCTGAGGCAGGGTAGTGGCGTCAAGGTGCTGGAACCGGCAGAGCTGCGCACAAGGGTGGTGGAAGAATTACAGGCGATGATCGCGAATGCGCAAACATGATTAAGCTTCAGCTTGCATAATCATGTATACAGACATTTCTCCATCATGCCCATCAAAGCATAGAGCCCATAACAAGCAGCTGATAAAAAACACTCATCAATGAAAACAGAAGAACACGCTCTCATCGCCCTACAACTCGACACCGACCCCAACTATCGCGTACTACGCCGCCTGCAGCCACGTCAGATGTTCACAGCCGCCGCCGGCAACCCACTGGCCAAAGGCATCGTGATTGATACCGAGACCACGGGCCTGAACTATGAAACTGAAAAGATCATTGAGATTGGCCTGATCGCGTTTGAATATGACACCGTCACCGGACAGGTGATCCGCGTGATCGACCGTTATTCAGGTCTGGAAGATCCGGGCCATCCATTGAGTGCCGAGATTCAGGAGATCACGGGCATCACGGATGCCATGGTGGCAGGGCAGCGCATAGATGATGCACGCGTCAATGCGCTGGTGGCCGATGCCAGTCTGGTGATTGCTCACAACGCGCAGTTTGATCGCCCCTTTCTGGAGCGCCGTCTGAGTATATTTGCTGATCTGGCCTGGGGCTGTTCACTGGTGGATATTGACTGGATGGGTGAAAAGCTCGGTGCCCGTAAGCTCGACTATATCGCCATGACACAGGGCTTTTTCTTTGATGCCCACCGTGCGGAAGATGATTGCTGGGCCCTGCTGGAAATTCTCTCGCGTGATTTGCCGGTCTCTAAGCAGCCGGCGCTGAAGTCTGTGATGGAGCATCTGAACGTCAGTGAATACAGAGTCTTTGCCTTGAATTCTCCGTTTGCGACCAAAGACAGTTTAAAGGCGCGTCAGTATCGCTGGGATGGTGAGCGCAAGGTCTGGTATCGCAGCCTGTTTGGTGAAGCAGCCTTTCAGCAGGAAGCCGAGTGGCTGAAGGACGCCATCTATGCAGGCCGCAACGCGATCATAGAAATCGAAGTGCGTGATGCGCATGCGCGCTTTGCCCTGCGCTCAGGCAGTGTAAAAAAAGTCACGTTGTAGTTTTGTAGCGCTGTAGTTCTGTAGTTCTGTTGTTCCCATCCCCGGCATCCAAAAAATAAGAAGGCGGGCTGTATGAAATGTCGCTTTGGTTTGCATCTGGACGGTCAGTATGGCCGTCAGCCTTTGAACCAGTTGGGGATGTCCGATATGGGGCCTCTGGGTTTACTGGGCATGCTGGAGACACAGCTAGGACTGGTGGCACCCTCAGTGACGACTGCGCAGCGGGTGGTGCAATACCGTGATTGTCTGCAGCAGCTTAATCATGCGGATCGATTTTTTCATCAGAGTTTTATGGCCGATGATTTTGGCACGGCTGCTACCTTGCTGGGCTGGCGCGATGAATGGCGTTTGCATGGCTGGCGTGGCCAGATCGGTGAAGGTGAAAGCCGCCGATTGCACGATATGGTGGCCGTTGAAGTCTTGGCCGCGCAACACCTGACTGCCGGACTGGCAGAACGCCTGAGTCTTGTTGATGAAGCGCTGCAGCAGCGCAAAGTAAAAATCAATGCGATCGAGCTGCTTGATCCCCTAGACTATTTCCCGCTGCTGTGGCGGCGCATTCTGCAACAGCTACCTATACAAGAGCCTGCTGCATTCAAGGCTGAAGGCAAGGGCATGCTGGGTGAACTGCAGCGTGCCTTGCTGCATAAACCTACAGGCAAGATACAGCCCCTGATCTGGCAGGACGATGGCACAGTACAACTGGTGCGCAGTGAAACCAGCCTGCTGGCCACGCGCTGGCTGGCTCAGACCATCAGCAGCACCGGCGATGTGCTGTATGTGGCCACCGCAGACGCTGCGCGAGTCGATAGTTTTTTAGGTGCGGCCGCTCATCCAAATCAGGGCCTGAGCGAGGTGAGTGCGTTTCGCCCGGCGCTGCAGCTCTTGCCGTTGCTGCTTGAGTTGCTGTGGCAGCCCTTGAATGTGCATGCACTGATTCAGTTTCTGACGCATCCGATTTGCCCTGTGCGCGGTCGTATACGGCGCAAGCTGGCCACGTTGCAGGGCGATTATCCGGGCGTGGGCGGACC
>CAIQLE010000243.1 GCA_903872555.1 uncultured bacterium | reverse complement strand
TTGCCGCCTTTGAGTGCGCGCTCAAAACCTGTGCGGTCAAGCAAGCGGCCGGCATCCAGAATCTCCAGTTCGTAATTCAGCGAGGTCTGGCTGCCTGCGATACCTGCCAACCAGCGCCCGCTGGCATGCATGGTGGCGTCTGGATTTGAAACCATCAGTTTGCTGATGCGCCATTCTCTTCCGGGGCCCGTCGTCAGGCCAGCATTGGTCGCGGCTAGTTCCAGTCGCCCCAGTTTCATACCACGCAATTCAAAATTGTCAGTAATCACATCCAGACCGGGCAATTCACCTGAGGTTTTTTTCCCGCTCAGAATATCCGTCACTTCAGATACGGCCGACTGTTCAAATTTCAGCAAGGTCAGGCGTGCCGTCAGCTTGCCGGCACCGCGTTCGGACAAGGGGTCTTCCCATAGAGCGTGACCTATCATATCGTCCGAATGAATATTGAACTGCCAGCCGGCACGCAGGCGGGACGCACCCATTACCGTATTTTGCAGCACACGATCATCTATCGTCAGCTCGTTGGTTCTCAGACTGACGGAATCGGGCGTGAGGTAAGCGGACAAATCATTCCCTGAAGCTGCCTCTCCATCACTGCCACTCTCATTAGTCATACCCGATACAAGATTGCGCCATGCATCAGCATTCAGGGAGGGCATATTGATCGCCATCGCAATACCGTTGTCGGGCATGGGCGGTGATAAATTCACGCCCAGACTGCCACGCAGCAGTTTCCAGTTCGCAGTACGTGCATTGGGTCTTTGACGCAGATAGCGCGCATTGATGGAACGTCCCAGACTCAGACGTATCTCTTCCGTCTGCATTAACTGCTCATACAGACCGACAGGCAAGATCGTCAGCCGCAGTGGCATCAGCTCTGAAGGTGCTTTTTGTAAGGGTGCAGGCAAATCGATAGCCAGACCCGAGAGTGATGATTCCAGCGTCAGCTCGGGCCGTTGATTTTTGACTTTGATGGTCGCCGCAAAACGCGTACTGCCATTCAGTTTTTTCAGAATTTTTTTCGCCACGGGCGCAACATTCAGGCGCGATAAACCCTCCGTGCTCAGCATGCCGTCCAGCTTGACCTGCGTACTGCCATCGCGCAGCGTGCCACCATTGATCGCCAGCGGCCCGCCCAGAAAATTGCCATGCATGCCAGTCAGCTGAAAACCTTTCTCTGAAAAACCCAGGTCACCTGAGAGCTGCTGTACCATGGGCAGTGCATTCCACAGCTGCACTTCATTACCGGCAAAACGCAGACTGCCCTGTGCAGCCGGCTGCCCGATTTCGGTCAGAGGCAATTGCAGTTTCAGATTCAGGCGCGCATTGCCTGTCACACGGGCTTCTTCAGTTAGTCCGTCCAGCCAGCCCGCTACCGGAGTGGCGTTCACGTAGTTCAGCATCAATGGCAATCCGCCGACGGCACTACCCGTCACATCCAGCATCGCGCCATGGGAAAAATAGTCTGCAATCACCACATCGACCGCTGTCAGCGGCAAGCCCAGAGTTTTGGCCGTATCGGCGCGTATGTGCAGACGCGAGCTATCGAGCGTGATGCTGCCCTCAATCTCTTCAATTTTTGGCCACAGGGGCGTGCGCTTATCCTGTGCCAGTTCTTTTGGCGCCGGAATGATTTTGGCCTGATGAATTTTTCCTGTGATCTTGAATACGCCATCGACATGCTCTGAGGCTCGTTTTTGAGTGAAAGGAAATTTATCCAGATCACCTTTAACGATGACGCTCACATCACTGGCGTAGCCATCCTGAATGGCCAGATTCATCCAGTCATTTGCATCAATGGCAGTGGCTGGCAAAAATTCGGCGACACGCTTTAAATCGACTTTGGGGAAACTGGCTTTGAGATCAATATGGCCCAGCTTGTCTTTCATCACAGGCCAGGGCATCACGTGCGCCCCTTCCATATGCCCTTTCAGACCTGATTGAGAAAAATTCAGACTGTCCACTTTCAATGCGAGCTGCTGTCTGTTCTGCAATGACCAGCTGCCATCCAATGTCAGTTCATCCAGAGAGAGCGTTGGATCAGCCAGATAATTCGCCAGATACAGGGTGGTATGTTCACCTCTGAGTTTGATCCGTCCGCCATCTTGATTGGCGTCGATCTCTCCCGACAATCCGTCAAACCCGGGAAAGCTCTGCTGTGCTTGATCAGCACCATTAGCTGAGCGCGGGATTTGCTGCCTGAGCGTCAGTTGTGAAAAATCACCGCTGACCTGAAACTTATCGATGTTGGGTAAAGCACCTTGCCAGGCTGCAGAAAAATTACTTAGCTGTCCATGTGGCGCAAAGTCATACAGCATCTGTCGCTCTTGCGCAGAAATCGGAAGATGCACTGCCAGTTTTGCGAGTGCTTCCAGATCAAGCTCGGTAATTTTCAGCTCATAGCGTTCAGGTCTGCCTGCAGTGGCGGGAATGTGGTGATGACTGACGGTGGTTCTGGGCAGTACAGTGCCCTGTTCAGTTCGTAATGAAAAATCCTTCAGAGTGATGGCGTAACCCTGAGTACCGAATGACAATAATCGTTCTTTCAGACTTGTAGCGACTTCACCGAGCGAGATGCGACCACTGACTTCAAGCAGATTCAATGGTGCCAGACCCGTAGCAAGACGCGCCGACACATTCGCCATCGATAAATCGGCAGTCAGATTCACGACTGCTCCACGATTGAAATTCAGCCAGGCCTGAACCGAGCCGTCACCTCCGGAAATTTCCCAGGGCAAATCGATGTAAGGCTTCCAGGCGTCCAGCCGGGTGTTGTGCCAGTCCAGATAAACCTCACCGACCCACTGGCTAAAGTCTGATTTCTTTCCGGACAGCGTTGGATGCTTAAATTCAGCACGTAAATCAATGGGCGCCGCCAGCGCTTCAGGGGGCGTGGCCTGCAAGGCCATCTTATGGCTTAGCCACTGGTTCTTCAGGGTGAAACTGATATTGTTGAGCACAAGCTCAGGGGCTTTGCGCTGGGCATCACGCCAGCGCAACCATCCACCGCGCAGGCTGATCTCACGTTGCGAAAGCAACCAGTCCAGGCCTTGTCCATTGT
>CAIQLE010000242.1 GCA_903872555.1 uncultured bacterium | reverse complement strand
GGGCATCGCTGCGCAGCCAGGAAACAAAGGTGCCTATGGATTCACGCGTTCCGGCCAGGAAAAGATTAATGCCTTCCGGGGACAGCAGGATGGTGCCTTTCAGCTCCAGATCCGTGCATAAAGCCTGTAGCCGCGGGCGCAGCTCAACAGTGTCATTAAACGTAACAAATTTATAAGCAGCGATATTGACAATGGATTGCGTGGACAACATGTTAACGGCCCGTAAAATTACAGTAACAGCACTCATTATAAAGCTCGTCCCAACTTATAAGACAGCTAGACGAGTTGCTTAGTCGGCTATTCCTCAGCTAGATCGAAAAGTGCCTCACGAAGGCTACAGTGATGGGGTTCCCAGCAGGTAAAATAGCGGGATGACTGCACCTCAATTTATTCACCTCCGCCTGCATTCCGAATTCTCCATCGCCGACGGGCTGGTGCGCATTGATGAATTGGTAAAAGCGGCGGCGGCAGACCAGCAGCCGGCGCTGGCCGTGACGGATCTGAATAATCTGTTCGGCATGGTGAAATTTTACAAAGCCGCGCGCAGCAAAGGCATTAAGCCTGTCGTTGGTTGTGATGTCTGGCTCAGCAATGAAGAGGACCGTGACAAACCCTTCCGCCTGATGTTGCTGGCTAAAAATCGTGATGGCTATCTTCAGTTGTGTGAACTACTGTCGCGCGCCTGGCTGTCCAATCAACACCGTGGCCGGGCTGAAATCCGCATCGAATGGCTGGAAGCTTTGCAGCCTAAAAATGGCCTGATTGCGCTCTCAGGTTTTAGCGCGGGTGATATAGGCAGTGCGCTGGAAAATGGTAAGGCTGCACTGGCTGAGCGTTGCGCCCGCCGCTGGTCAGACATTTTCCCCGGCCATTTTTATATTGAAATTCAGCGCAACGGCAATCCCAAGCTGGAAAATCTTTTGCGCCAGTCGACCCAGCTGGCAGCGCAATTGAAATTGCCTGTCGTGGCAACGCATCCTGTGCAATTCCTCGACAAGAATGAATTTACGGCGCATGAAGCACGCGTCTGTATCGCCGATGGTGAAATGCTGGCCAATACGCGGCGCGTCAGGCGCTTCACGCCTGAGCAGTATTTCAAATCGCAAGCTGAGATGGCGGAATTGTTTACTGACATTCCGGCCGCATTAGAAAACAGTGTCGCCATTGCCCAGCGCTGCAACCTGACACTGGAGCTCGGCAAGCCACAGCTGCCTGATTTCCCCACGCCTGATGGCATATCGATTGCCGAGTTTTTAGTTGCACAAGCTCAAGCCGGTCTTGAACAGCGCCTGCTGCAGCTCTACCCGGATGAAAGCAAGCGTGCCGCGGAGCGTGAACGCTATGAGACACGTCTGCAATTTGAGACCGACACCATCATCAAGATGGGCTTCCCCGGTTATTTCCTGATCGTGGCTGATTTTATACAGTGGGCCAAACAAAATGGCGTGCCCGTGGGGCCCGGTCGTGGCTCGGGTGCGGGTTCACTCGTGGCTTATTCGCTCGCGATTACCGATCTTGATCCTCTCGAATACAACTTGCTGTTTGAGCGCTTTCTCAACCCTGAACGCGTCTCCATGCCTGACTTCGATATCGACTTCTGTCAGGAAGGCCGTGATCGCGTCATTCAGTATGTGAAAGAACGCTACAGCAAAGAAGCGGTTTCACAGATTGCGACCTTCGGCACCATGGCTGCTAAAGGTGCTGTGCGCGATGTAGGCCGCGTGCTTGATTTTGGCTATAACTTCTGTGATGGCATTTCCAAGCTGATTCCTTTCAAGCCCGGCAAACTAGTCACGCTTGCCGATGCACTGGAAGAAGAGCCGCTGCTGAAAGAGCGGCGTGACAATGAAGAAGAAGTCAGGCAACTGCTTGAACTGGCGCAGCAGGTGGAAGGCATTGCGCGCAATGTGGGCATGCACGCAGGTGGCGTACTGATTGCGCCTGGCAAGCTGACAGACTTTTGTCCGTTGTATACCCAAGGGGCTGATGCCGGTGTCATATCGCAATTCGACAAAGATGACGTCGAAGCGATGGGGTTGGTGAAGTTCGACTTTTTGGGCCTGACCACGCTAACCATACTCGACCGTGCCGTCAATTACATACGCCATCTCGATCCGGCGCTGGCCGACTTCAGTCTGGAAAAACTTCCACTCAACGACAGGCCTACATATCAACTGCTGACACAGGCTAAAACAGTCGCCGTGTTCCAACTTGAAAGCCGGGGCATGCAAGGCATGCTGAAAGATGCGCGGCCGGATCGTTTTGAAGACATCATTGCGCTGGTCGCACTCTATCGTCCCGGTCCTATGGATCTGATACCGGATTTTTGTCGCCGTAAGCATGGCGAGAAATTTGATTACCCTGATCCCCGAACCGAAGGCATTCTGTCTGAAACCTACGGCATCATGGTTTATCAGGAGCAGGTGATGCAGATGGCGCAGGTCATCGGCGCCTACTCACTGGGTGGCGCGGACTTGCTGCGCCGTGCCATGGGTAAGAAAAAACCTGAAGAGATGGCAGAGCATCGCCAGATATTCCGTGAAGGCGCAGCCAGGAATGGTCTGAGCGAACAAAAAGCAGACGAGATCTTCGACTTGATGGAGAAGTTCGCGGGCTACGGCTTCAACAAATCCCACGCCGCAGCCTATGCGCTGCTGTCGTATCACACCGCATATCTGAAGACCCATCATCCGGCTGCTTTCATGGCAGCCAACTTGTCGCTCGCTATGGACGATACCGACAAGATCAAGATTCTGGTGGAAGATGCATTGGACGTTTGTGGCCTGACCTTACTGCCTCCGGATATCAATTTGTCGGTGTACCGATTCACGCCTGTGGGCGAGCCGGGTAAGAAGGCTGATCGCATCCGTTACGGACTGGGCGCAGTCAAAGGCACAGGCCAGAATGCCATTGAAGCGATCATCGTTGCGCGACAAGGGAAACCATTTACTGACTTGTTTGATTTCGTCAAACGCGTCGACAAGCGCCAGATTAATCGCCGCTCGATTGAATCGCTGATCAAGGCCGGCGCATTCGATTCACTCGGCGTCAATCGCGGCATACTGCTGGCCTCAGTGGGTCTGGCCATGGATAGTGCTGATCAAGCCGAAGCAGCCGCCAATCAGGTGAGTTTGTTTGAGAGCGATGACACAGGGTTTGATGACAGCCCGAGCTATGTGAACGTTGCACCCTGGAGCGACAAGCAAAGACTGACCGAAGAAAAAGCAGCCTTGGGCTTTTATTTGTCAGGCCATTTGTTTCATGCCTATGCTGATGAGGTGCGTAAATTCATACGCACTAAACTCTCAGATCTTATGCCTGCACGTGAACCTAAACTCATGGCCGGCATTATCTCTGGCCTGCGCCCTCAAATGACCCAGCGTGGCCGCATGATGATCGTTACATTGGACGACGCGAATGCCCAAGTTGAAGTGACGGTCTATAGCGAAGTGTATGAAGCCAACCGCGCACTCTTCAAGGAAGATGAATTTCTCGCCGTGCAGGGCAAGATCTCAGAAGACCGTTTCTCAGGCGGCCTTAGGATCACCGCCGAGAAGGTGATGGATATTGCTGCTGCCCG
>CAIQLE010000241.1 GCA_903872555.1 uncultured bacterium | reverse complement strand
CTCACCTTTGCGCGTGTCGGTGTGACCGACCCGCTATCGATTGCTGACTATCTTGAGCATGAAGGTTTTGCGGGATTACGCAATGCCTTGCAGATGTCGCCAGAACAGATCGTGCAGGAAGTCACCGATTCAGGACTGAGAGGGCGTGGTGGTGCTGCTTTCCCAACGGGTATCAAATGGAATACGGTACGTCAGACTAACGCTACGCAAAAATACATCGTCTGTAATGCCGATGAAGGCGACTCCGGCACCTTCTCTGACCGCATGGTGATGGAAGACGATCCCTTCATGCTGATCGAAGGCATGATCATCGCCGGACTGGGCGTGGGTGCCAGCAAAGGCTATATCTATGTGCGCTCTGAATATCCGCATGCCATCGCCGCGCTGAATGCAGCGATTGCCATCGCCCGTCAGCATGATTATCTGGGGCCGCAGGTACTGGGCAGCGACAAGGCATTTGATCTGGAAGTGCGGGTCGGTGCAGGCTCTTATGTTTGTGGTGAAGAGACCGCCTTACTTGAAAGTCTGGAAGGTAAGCGCGGCATCGTGCGCGCCAAGCCGCCACTGCCTGCGATCTCGGGTCTGTTCGGTCAGCCTACCGTGATCAACAATGTGATATCACTCGCGACAGTGCCGATTATTTTTGCGCGTGGCGCGGCCTACTATCGTGATTTCGGCATGGGCCGTTCGCGCGGCACCTTGCCGCTTCAGCTGGCGGGCAATATACGGCAGGGCGGTCTGGTCGAAAAAGCTTTCGGTGTCAGCCTGAGAGCGATGTTGTATGACTTTGGCGGCGGCACCCGTTCCGGTAAAGCCATCAAGGCGGTGCAGGTGGGCGGGCCACTCGGGGCTTATCTGCCTGAATCACAGTTCGATACACCGCTGGATTATGAAGCCATGCTCGCCATAGGCGGCACGCTGGGACATGGCGGCATCGTCGTGTTTGATGACAGCGCTGACATGCTGAAGCAGGCACGCTATGCCATGGATTTTTGCGCGATTGAATCCTGCGGTAAATGCACGCCATGCCGCATCGGTTCTACCCGTGGCCGTGAAGCACTCGATAAAGTCATCGCGACTGACAAACCCGAAGAGCGTGAAGCGCAGATTCATCTGGTGCGTGATCTGTGTGATCTGATGTTAAACACCTCCCTCTGCGCCATGGGTGGTATGACTCCATTCCCCGTGCTCTCGGCACTCAATCATTTCCCCCGTGATTTCGGTCTGGCTGCTGAGCAGGCTCAGCAGGCTCAGCATACGCAGACACCCAGCAAGGAAAAAGCATGAATCAGCTCAACGATACCGACTACGGTACGCCTCGGCGCGTGTCCACCCAAAGTGTGACGCTGGAGATTGATGGCGTTGCTGTCACCGTGCCCGCAGGCACCTCGGTGATGCGGGCCAGCACCGAAGCAGGCATTCATGTGCCTAAGCTGTGTGCCACCGATTCATTGGAAGCCTTTGGTTCCTGCCGTGTCTGTCTGGTGGAGATAGAGGGCCGCAAGGGCTATCCGGCTTCTTGCACAACGCCGGTTGAAAACGGTATGAAGGTACGCACGCAAACAACCAAGCTGGCAGAGCTGAGGCGCGGCACGCTCGAGCTGTACATTTCAGATCATCCACTCGATTGCCTGACTTGCCCGACCAATGGCAATTGCGAACTGCAGGACGTGGCGGGTTTAGTCGGCCTGCGAGAAGTACGGTACGGCGACAAAGGCAAGAGCCATACGTCACTAAAAAAAGATGAATCGAATCCCTATTTCACCTATGACCCTTCGAAATGCATCGTCTGCAATCGCTGCGTGCGCGCCTGCGAAGAAACCCAGGGCACGTTTGCACTGACTATTGATGGCCGTGGTTTTGATTCGCGTGTGGCAGCAGGGCAGAACGAGAGCTTCATGGAATCGGAATGCGTTTCTTGTGGCGCCTGCGTGCAGGCCTGCCCGACCGCGACCCTGACAGAAAAAACCGTGATCATGATGGGACAGGCAGAACACAGCGCCATCACCACCTGTGCCTACTGTGGTGTGGGCTGCTCCTTCAAGGCTGAAATGAAGGGCAGTGAAGTGGTGCGCATGGTGCCGCACAAAGACGGCAAGGCGAATCACGGTCACTCTTGTGTCAAGGGGCGTTTTGCCTGGGGCTATGCTTCCCACAAAGATCGCCTGCTGAAACCCATGATACGCAAGCAGATCAGCGATCCCTGGCAAGAAGTCTCATGGGACGAAGCCTTAAGCTATGCCGCCAGCGAGTTCCGCCGCATACAAGCCAAGCACGGCAAAGATGCCATCGGTGGCATCACTTCTTCGCGCTGCACGAATGAAGAAACCTATCTGGTGCAAAAACTGGTGCGTGCCGCTTTCGGCAATAACAATGTGGATACCTGCGCGCGCGTCTGTCATTCACCTACAGGCTATGGCCTGAAGCAAACCCTGGGTGAATCCGCAGGCACGCAGACTTTTGATTCTGTCATGCAGGCCGATGTGATTATGATCATCGGTGCCAATCCGGCGGCAGCGCATCCTGTGTTTGCTTCGCAGATGAAGCGTCGCCTGCGTCAGGGTGCGAAACTGATTGTGGTTGATCCGCGCACCACCGAGATGGTGAAGTCAGCCCATATACAGGCTGAATATCATCTCAAGCTCAGGCCCGGCACCAATGTCGCCCTGATTTCTGCGCTGGCGCATGTGGTCGTGACTGAAGGCTTATGCGATGAAGCCTATATAGCCGAACGTTGTGACACACAGTCATTCCGTGACTGGCAGGCTTTTGTAGCGCGCCCCGATAACTCACCCGAAGCGATGGCCGCTGTCACCGGTGTGCCTGCTGAACTGCTACGTCAGGCCGCAAGACTGTATGCCAGTGGTGGCAATGCCGCGATTTATTATGGCCTGGGCGTGACCGAACATGCACAAGGTTCCACCATGGTGATGGGGATTGCGAATCTTGCGATGGCCACCGGTAATGTCGGGCGTCTGGGTGTGGGCGTGAACCCGCTGCGTGGCCAGAACAATGTGCAAGGCTCGTGCGACATGGGTTCCTTCCCGCATGAACTGCCGGGCTATCGTCATATCTCTGACAGCACTGCGCGTGCAGAATTTGAGGCGCACTGGGGCGTCACTCTGAATCCCGAACCCGGTCTGCGTATACCGAATATGTTTGATGCTGCGCTCGATGGCAGCTTTATGGGGCTGTACTGTCAGGGTGAGGATATTGTTCAGTCCGATCCGAATACCCAGCATGTGACCGCCGCGCTGAGTGCCATGGAATGCATTGTGGTGCAGGATCTGTTCCTGAATGAGACTGCCAAGTATGCGCATGTCTTTTTGCCCGGTTCATCCTTCCTTGAGAAAGATGGCACCTTCACGAATGCTGAGCGCCGAATTTCAAGAGTACGCAAGGTGATGCCCGCCAAAGCCGGTAAATCAGATTGGGAAGTGACGCAGGCATTGTCGAATGCGCTGGGCTATGCCATGAACTACACTCATCCTTCGCAAATCATGGATGAAATCGCTGCGCTGACACCGAGTTTTCGTGGAGTCTCATTCAAAAAAATCGATGAGCTCGGCAGCCAGCAGTGGCCGTGCAATGAAGCGGCACCGGAAGGCACGCCTATCATGCACGTCGATCATTTTGTGCGCGGCAAGGGCAAGTT
>CAIQLE010000240.1 GCA_903872555.1 uncultured bacterium | reverse complement strand
TTTGTCGATAGGCAGCTGAGCCAGATGGCTGAGACTTGAATAGCCAGTACCAAAATCATCCAGCGCTATGCGCAGCCCTAGTCCCTTGAGCCAGGTGAGTGTTTTGGTGGCTTCTTCGACCCGATTCATCACCGTGCTTTCGGTGACTTCCAGTTCCAGCCAGCAGGGATCGATGCTGCTCTGTTCAAGCGCCTTCAATAAGCGCCCACGAAAATCAGGCGAGCGAAATTGTATCGGCGACACATTAACTGCAATGCGTATCGGCGGCAGTCCCAGTTTGCACCAGCGCTCAAATTGCCGGCAGGCTTCAGCAAGAGCCCATTCGCCTATCTGGTGTATCAGGCCACTGGCTTCTGCCGCTGCAATGAATTCCCCTGGCATCAGTTCGCTGCCATCGCTCTGGCGCCAGCGTATCAGGGCCTCTACGCCCGCCAGTTTTCCGCTTGCTATGTTAATGATGGGTTGATAAGCCAGCTCAAAATTTTCTTCATGCAAGCTGCGTCTGAGCCTCTGCTCAATCGCAAACACTTTGGCAGAATTACAGAGAATATCTTCGGAAAAATACTGATAATTATTCCGGCCGCGGCTTTTAGCGTGATACATCGCCGCATCTGCGCGGCGTATCAGCAGATCAATATCGGTGCCGTGCTCCGGATACAGGCTGATACCTATGCTGGGTGAGGTATGCAATTCAAGCGCTTCAATCACATAGGGCTCGCGCAGACAGCTTAAGAGATGAAGCGCAGCACTTTCCAGATCCAGATCCGATTTCAGTTCCGTCAGTATGGCCACGAATTCATCGCCGCCCAGGCGACCAACCAGATCGCTGCTGCGGATATTGTTTTGCAGTCGGCGCGCCACTTCCTGCAACATGATGTCACCGGTTTTGTGACCATAGGCATCATTAACAGGTTTGAAGCGATCCAGATCGAAAAACATCACGGCCAGCTTATGTTGATGTCTTTGCGCCGCATTGATCAGATGCGCGCCCAGCTCATAGACCAGCGAGCGATTCGGCAGACCTGTGAGCAGATCGTGCTGGGCTGCATGGCGTATCTTGTCTTCGGCTTTTTTCAGTTCAGTGATGTCCAGCGCAATCCCGCCTATACCAAACAGCACATCCGTATCCAGATAGCGCAGCGGGAATTTCACCAGATGATAGGTGTGCCATTCACCGTCTTTCTGTTCCATGTCGATATCCAGTGCTTCGGCTTTTCCGCTGGATATGATGGAAGTATTCGAGTGGGCGATTTTTTCTGACAGATAGCTGGGGAAAACCTTAGAAATATGCTGACCAAGCACCTCTTGTTCCGTCATGCCGCAGGCGGCAGCAAAACTACGATTAGCCAGATGTACATTGCCCTGTATGTCGAGCATATTGATCAGCAGCGGTGCATGCTCAATCAGGCTGCGCAATTCAGAACGTTCACGCAATAAGCTGGCTTCCATTTCTCTGGGATGCGTCATGTCGGACACAAAGCTGACACCAAGCCGCCCGGTAGGTGTGTCGGTGGCAGTGATCAGGGTTTCTATGGGAAACAAACTGCCGTTCTTGTGTCTTCCCTGCAGATTCATGCCATGGATACTGGGCCGCTCATGGGATGAGGCCATAAATTCAGTACGTTGAATGACATGTTTCGCTTGTTGTGATGGAGCGATGAGCATCTCTATCGACTGTCCCGTGAGCTCGCCCGCTTCATAGCCGAACATGCGCTCGGCTGTGCCATTGATGATGCGTATTTTGCCATCCATATCAATGCCGAAAATACCCTGTGAAGACGATTCAAGCAGCGAATGCATGGTGCGTTCACTCAGTTCGGCTTTGTGCTTGAGCTCTTTTAGTGACAGCATTAGCGTCAAAGTACGGCGCCGGCTGCGCAGATGTAGTTCTCCGGCAGCACCAAAAATAATGCCAATTAAAACGAAGAGGCCAAGGACGATAATTTCCGCTGGATTTTGAACATGCAGCGAATAATTCGGCATCAGGAAAAAATATTCTATGGCCAGAGCGCTGAGCACGGTGCTGAATAAGGTCAGTAGCAAACCGCCGTATACAGCTGACACAGCCACCGCAATAAAATACAACACCGTGGGACCATGGGTGCTAATGATAGGCGTGAGCAGGCCGCGCAGCAGTGACAAGCCCACGATCAATACCAACATCAAGCCGTAGGGCTTAAGCCACCGCAGTCTTTCCATGCAGAGAAAGAGTCGGTAAAAGTGACAAAGTTCCGGATTTTCGCAGGGTGAACATTGCAGAGGAAGCGGTAAGCCGCTCTGAAAGCGGCTAGCCGGCTTGAATCGCGGCATCAGTAGGACGCCACGCAGGAGTCGCTGCCGCTATAATCCACGCTTAGCGCGCACTCCCTGCGCAGCAATACGAATATCCCGTCTATGCAATCCCAACACAAAGAACAGATCGCTGCCCTTTTCGCTGAGGCTATACAACCCTTGCTGGCTGGCAGTGATCTAGCGGCACCGCTGATTACGCTGGAGCGTCCGCGCGATCCTACGCATGGCGATCTGGCCTGTAACATTGCCATGCAACTGGCCAAGCCTCTGAAGAAAAACCCGCGTGAACTGGCGCAGGCGCTGGCTGAGGCTGTCATGGCCAATCCGGCACGTCAGGGTCTGATCGAGGTGATTGATATCGCCGGCCCCGGTTTCATTAATCTGCGCGTGGCATTGGCAGCCCGGCAGGATGTGGTGCGCCGGATTTTCCTTGATGCGCAGTGCTACGGCCGCAGCAATGCTGCCGCAGGCAGCAAAGTACTGGTGGAATTTGTGTCTGCCAATCCCACCGGCCCGCTGCATGTAGGCCACGGACGGCAGGGCGCTTTGGGTGACGCGATCTGCGCCTTACTCGAAGCGCAGGGCCACGAAGTCTTGCGTGAGTTTTATTACAACGATGCCGGCGTGCAGATTGCGACACTCGCCAGCTCAGTACAGGCGCGGGCGCTGGGGCATAAGCCGGGCGATGCCAGCTGGCCGGAGTCAGCTTATAACGGTGATTACATCGCCGATATTGCCGCTGATTTTCTGGCCAGGCGCACCGTGTCAGCGGCCAACGGCGAGCCCGTCACCGCCAGTGGCGATGTGAATGACATCGAATCGATACGTCGCTTTGCTGTGACCTATCTGCGCCATGAACAGGATCTTGACCTGCAAGCCTTTGGCGTACGCTTTGATAATTATTATCTCGAGTCTTCACTGTATAGCGATGGCAAGGTTGAGGCCGCAGTCGCTGCGCTGAAAAAAGCCGGCAAAACCTATGAGCAGGAGGGCGCGCTCTGGCTGCGCAGCACCGACTATGGTGACGACAAAGACCGCGTGATGAAAAAATCCGACGGCACTTACACCTACTTCGTACCCGATGTCGCATATCACATCACTAAATGGCAGCGCGGTTACCAGAAGGTGATTAATGTGCAGGGCAGTGACCATCACGGCACCATCGCACGCGTGCGTGCCGGTCTGCAGGCGGCAGACGTCGGCATACCGCAGGGCTATCCGGATTATGTGCTGCACAAAATGGTCACGGTGATGAAAAATGGCGAAGAGGTGAAGATCTCCAAGCGCGCCGGTTCCTATGTCACGCTGCGCGACCTGATCGAATGGTCGGCCGGTGAAGTCCAGACTGAGAATGCTGACAATGCAGAGCCGAACGCAGTGCGTGATCTGACCCGTGGCCGTGACGCGGTACGCTTCTTCCTCATCTCACGCAAGGCCGATACCGAATTTGTGTTTGACGTCGACCTCGCATTGGCGCAGTCGGATGAAAACCCGGTCTATTACGTGCAGTATGCGCATGCGCGAATTTGCTCCGTGCTGGCGCAATGGGGCGGCGATGAAGCGGCTTTACAACAGGTCGATCTGTCACCGCTGGTGGCGCCACGCGAAGCCAGCTTGCTGGCCTGTCTGGCAGCCTTCCCTGACATGCTGAAAAAAGCGGCCGAAGAACTGGGCCCGCACCAGATTGCGTTTTATCTGCGCGATCTCGCCGGCGAACTGCATAGCTACTACAATGCGGAAAGAGTGCTGGTCGATGACGAGTCACTCAAGCTGGCGCGTCTGGCACTGCTGCTGGCCACACGTCAGGTGATCAAAAACGGACTGGAGCTGATAGGCGTTTCGGCGCCCGCAAGAATGTAAACATGACTGCAAATCACCGTATCCCCGGAATTCGACAGCAGGGCGGCACCGTCACCGGCCTGATCATAGGCCTGATCATCGGCCTCGTGATTGCGGTCTGGGTGGCCACCACCATCATGAAGACGCCCCTGCCTTTCGTTGACAAGATAGGCAAGCAGACCCAGCCTGCCGGTGATCTGGGTGACCCGAATAAAACCCTGCCGGGCGGTGCGCGTGAACGCCGAGAGCGCATGGAAGATTCTGCCAGCGATGCTCCGGCCGCTGCTCCGGCAGGCAAAAAAAATGAAGCGCCCGCCACATCCGGTGCCGTCAGTAATTCACCCACAAGCTCAGTGCCCGCAGCGCAGCCGGCAGCGGAACGTGCGCGTGCCGAGAAGGCCAGCGTCCTTACGCCTCCTGCCACTTCTGTCACGCCTGCACCGGCCGCGGCGGATAAAGCAGCAGCAGATAAAGCAGGTGCTGGCACAGGCGAACGTTTCACCTATTATTTGCAGGCAGGTGCCTTCCGTGAACAACAAGATGCCGAGGCCACCAAGGCCAAGCTGGCACTCATGGGCGTGGCAGCAACGATAGCGGAACGCAAATCCGATCTGGGCACTTTGTATCGCGTGCGCATCGGTCCCTTCGCGGAAATCGAGGCCATGACCCGTACCCGTGCGCGCCTCTCAGACAATGGCGTGGATGCTGCCGTCGTGCCCGTCCCCAAATAAGTTTTTCATTTACTGTAGCCCGAGGAAATCTCATGCGACTTCTGTCCCGTCTGCTGGCCATTGCCAGCCTTAGTTTGTTTGCGCTGTCTGTTCATGCTGCACCGAATGCACCTGTCGAAGGTCAGGAATATCAGCGGCTCTCACAGGCACTGGTGACTGACACGGGCAAGAAAGTCGAAGTGCTGGAATTTTTTTGGTACAACTGTCCTCACTGTTTTCAGTTTGAGCCGCATCTGGCCGAGTGGGCCAAGAAGCAAGGCGAACATATCGTGCTGCGCCGCGTGCCCGTAGGATTTCGCGACTCTTTCGTTCCTCAGCAAAAGCTTTACTACACGCTGGAAACCATGAATCGTATGGATCTGCATCGTGTTGTGTTTGATGCGATTCACATGGGACACCAGAAACTGGACCGTGAAGAACAGATCGTCGATTTCATAGAAAAGCAGGGCGTCGATCGCAAGAAATTCCTCGATATCTACAGCTCATTTACTGTACAGACCAAAGTCAGCCGCGTGCGTCAGCTGATGGAAACCTACCGCGTGGATGGCGTACCGACGGTAGCGATTGATGGCCAGTACATCACTTCACCTTCGATTGTGGGTTCGACCATGCGTGGCGCACCTGAAAATGTGCTCAACGCAGCGACACTGCAAGTGATGGATGCGCTGGTCGCCAAGAAAAAATAAGCTCGCCGCATAAACAGAGTACATAACGAGCTACCTGACAAGGTACACAGCGAGGCAGATAAGATGAAACGTGTATTCATTACCGGTGCATCCAGCGGTCTTGGCATGGCGCTGGCGCGGGAATATGCAGCACAGGGCGCACAGCTTGGCTTACTGGCCCGGCGTGAATCGGCGCTGCAGGATCTGCTGCATAGCCTGCCTCATCCTGAGCGACATCATATTTATGTGGCCGATGTGAATGACCATGCCTCCATGGAATCAGCCGCCGCTGATTTTTTATATCAGGCCGGTGGCGTTGATGTGGTGATTGCGAATGCCGGTATTTCTTATGGCACGCTGACTGAGCGCAGTGAAGATCTGGCCGTGTTTGATCAGATCATGCAGACCAATCTGATCGCAACTGTTGCTACTTTTTCAGTCTTCATCAGCGCCATGAAAGCGCAGGCTGATGCCGGCGAGCGAGACCTGCGTCTGGTGGGCATTGCCAGTGTGGCTGGCATACGCGGCCTGCCGGGTGCAGAAGCTTACAGCGCATCGAAGGCAGCGGTAATCAGTTATTGCGAGTCCCTGCGCATAGAAATGCGCAAGCATAGAATCCGTGTGGTGACGATTGCGCCGGGTTATATTGACACGCCCATGACGCAGGTAAACACCTACGCCATGCCCTTCCTATTGCCAGCTCCTGAATTTGCGCGTCGTGCTGTGCGTGTGATTGATGCAGGTCGCAGCTATGCAGTGATTCCCTGGCAGATGCGCGGCGTTTCCTGGTTGCTGAAACTCTTGCCGAACTGGCTGTATGACGCGATCTTTGCGCGCGCACCCTACAAAGCGGCTTACACAGAAATTCATCCCTCCGAATGACGGTGCTGAAAGAAGCGCAAACGGATGCGCTGAAAGATGAGATGACAGATCAGCTGACCCATCAGCTGACAGATGCGCTGGGTCAGCCGCATCAACCTGTGGACCCCGCCATAGCGCCACGCATTGTTTGTCTGGTGCCTTCCATCACCGAGCTGCTATGCGATCTTGGTCTGTCGGCCTGTCTGGTGGGGCGTACTGGCTTTTGTATACATCCTGCTGAAGTCCTTGCGGCCATTCCGAAAGTGGGTGGAACCAAGGACGTGCATATCGAAAAAATCCGTGCGCTGGCTCCGACGCATGTGATTGTGAACATCGATGAAAATGAAAAACCCACCGTCGATACACTTGCACAATTTGTGCCGCATATCATCGTCACGCATCCACTCGGCCCGCTCGATAATCCGGAACTTTATCGCTTACTAGGCGGCATTTTCAATGTGCAAAAACAAGCGCTCGCATTATGTGCACGATTTGAAGCGGCTTATCAGTCGCTAATGAGTTTGGCCGGGCAGACAGATCAGCGGGTCTTGTATGTGATCTGGCAAGACCCGTGGATGACGGTCTCGAAAGATACCTATATCGCGCGCATGCTGGCGCTGATAGGCTGGCAACAACAGACCATCGATATAGATGCGCGTTATCCTGCATTTGAATGGACCCCTGACTTACTCGCAGAGATTGATGAGGTTATTTTATCCAGTGAGCCGTATCGTTTTACGGAAGTTCATGTAGACGCAATGGAAAAGCAACTGGGCAAGCCGGTACGACTGGTGGACGGTGAAATGCTGTCCTGGTATGGCAGTCGTGCGATTCAGGGCCTGCAGTATCTGGGGGAGCTGGCGCGGACTTAGTCGGCTACTGTTGCGGATCGGTGTGTGTTGCGTATGCAGTCAGAAGTGATGCTTTGATGCCGGTTTATTTTTGCTTACTGGTGCGAACCAGCATGCGCAAAAATTCATAAGCGATCGTGCGGTGATGCTCATCCAGCTGTTGCAGGTTGTCGATCATTTTTGCGTCCATCGCTGGCAAGGATGTCGCCGGCGCTTTGCCACTCTTCATGTCGACATTTCCGAAACGCAGCCAGTCTGCCGGAACGTCCAGCCAGTCTGCCAGTACGCGCAGTTTTTCTTGCGTAGGAATGGACTCACCCTGCAGCCATTTGCGGGCCGCATGGACGGTAACGGCATTGCCCTTGAAGCGAATATTAAATTCGCGCGCAAGTTGCGTGGGACCGTTAGGGGCATACTCAGCGTTGCGAAGCGCTTGTTGCAGCCGCTGGCTGAAATCTATGCGCTCTTGAGATGAATTCATGATTGCAACTATTGCACGCAATCATGTAAGAGTCAGTCATCAGCGTGAAGATAGTCTGTTAAAAATTCAAAAGTTGAGAATTTAAAAACGTCTATTGATGTACTTGCAGTCTGTTTATGCTGTTGGCGCACGTACAAAAGTCGTCAGCGCATGTTCATCGACCATGCGCAAAAGTTTTCCTTCGTACCAAAGCCTGTGCAAGTGGGCCAGCGCTTCACCCATAGCAAACGTCATCTGATGCATGTCCAGCGCACGCGTAAACATGATGGGCACAATATCCGCAGCAGTTTTTGGTGTATCGCAGACGGCCAGAACTTCTGCCAGACGTTCCGCATGGTGAGTAGTGAGTTGCGCAATGCGGGCGTGCAGTCCGCGAAATGGTTTGCCATGCGAAGGCAAGATCAGGGTATCCGCCGGGAGTGGCAGAAATTTTTTCAGCGACTGAAGAAAATTTCCTACGGCATCAGCTTCCGGTTCCACCGCAAACACTGAGGTGTTGGTAGAAATTCGCGGCAAAACCATGTCACCCGAAATCATCACACCTAGTGATTCGCAGTACAGCGCCGCATGTTCAGGCGAATGACCGCTGCCGGTGATGATGCGCCATGTCTGCTGACCTATCTGTAGCGGTGTGGCTTCTTCCAAGCGTATGAAATGCGCAGGGACGGTCGGCACCAGCGTCTGATAATGATTTTTTCTGCCTTCCAGTTGCGCCAGTTTGTCTTGCGCCAGTCCGTGGCTGCGGAAAAAATTAATCATGGCGGCACCATCCGTGCCAGGCAAACCCGCAGCCAGCATGCGTGCAAAACCGTATTCGCCCAGCGTTATATAAAAAGGCACTTGCCAGCGTGTGCATAGCCATTCAGCCAAACCAATATGATCAGGATGGCAATGAGTGGCAATCACGCGAAGAACGGGTAGACCGCGTAATTCTTGGGCAAATACTTCTTCCCAGGCCGCGCGCGTGTCTTCGTTAGCAATGCCGCAATCGACGATGGTCCAGCCAGCCTCTTCTTCCAGCAGCCACAGATTGATGTGATTCAGTGCAAACGGCAGGCCCATGCGCAGCCAGTAGACGCCGGGAGCGACCTGCATACAGCGTCCGGTTTCAGGCAGGGTGTCGCCAAAGGCATAAGCCAGTTCAGATTCAAGTGCATTCATGGGGTGGGTCTTCAGAAATGGGCGGCATGCAGGGCGGGCGTGTAATAGCGGAATCGGGGTTTGCAATTCTTCCGGCCGCGCCTACAATACCGGCTCAATTGACGTTTACGTAAACGTCCATTCTAATCGAAACTTCATGGCGACTTACACCATCACCGAGCTGGCGCGCGAATTCGACATTACCCCGCGCGCTATTCGTTTTTACGAAGATCAGGGTTTGATCAGTCCGCGCCGCGAAGGCACGGGCGGTCGTACCCGTGTCTATGGCGCGCGCGACCGCACTAGGCTGAAACTGACCTTGCGCGGCAAGCGTCTCGGGCTGACGCTGTCGGAGATTAAAGATCTGGTCGACATGTATGAGTCGCCCAAAGACTCTGCCGCACAATTAAAGCGTTTCATCGCCGTGCTGGCGCGTCACCGCGAAGCACTCGAACAGCAGCGCGAAGATATCGAAGTTACCCTGGCTGAAATTTCAGCGCATGAAGAGCGTTGCCATCACATGCTGGAAACTGCCCCAGCGCGACAAAAAGCAGCCGCACGCACCCGCCGTGCTGCCTGAGAAAATACGGAGACCTGAATGATTCATTTGCCCGGACTGAGTTTTGATCACGGAGAAGATATCGAAGCTCTGCGCGAAGCAGTACAGCAGTTCGCTCAGACAGAGATAGCGCCACGCGCTGCCGAGATCGATCGTAGTGATCAATTCCCCATGGATCTGTGGCGCAAGATGGGCGACCTGGGTCTCTTGGGCATTACCGCAAGTGAGGAATATGGCGGCAGTGCCATGGGCTATCTGGCGCACATCATCGCGATGGAAGAAATCTCACGCGCCTCGGCTTCGGTCGGCCTGTCCTACGGCGCTCATTCGAATCTGTGCGTGAATCAGATACGCCGCAATGGCACAGCCGAACAAAGACAAACTTACCTGCCCAAGCTGATCAGCGGTGAGCATATCGGTGCGCTCGCCATGTCGGAACC
>CAIQLE010000239.1 GCA_903872555.1 uncultured bacterium | reverse complement strand
TTAGTCACTTGTTTGTTACTGCTGAACCTGACGCCATCGAATCCTTATTTTCTGGCCACGCTGCAAGAATGGGTGCAGGGTAAATTCCTGAATTTCAATGGCGCGGCACAATTCCTGTCCCTGAGCTGGCCATTCTTTGCACTCTGGTTCCTGACACACAGGACTCACGATAGCGCCTGAGGCTGCGTGTATCATCCTACTGACTTGCTACTCATTTGATCAAAGACTGCCCTTCCATGAGCGATACTTTTTACCAGCACCATGTTTTCTTTTGCACCAATGAGCGTGTCGATGGTCGTCCTTGCTGCAGTGAACGCGGCGCAAAAGAAGCGCAGGCCCACGCCAAGCAACGCATGAAGGCGCTGAATATGAATGGCCAGGGCAAGGTGCGCATCAACAAAGCGGGCTGCCTTGATCGCTGCGATGAAGGGCCGGTGCTGGTGATTTATCCGGAAGCGGTCTGGTACACCTATGTCGACAAGGAAGATATTGATGAGATCGTCGATTCTCATCTGGTCGGCGGTAAAGTAGTTGAGCGCCTGAAAATCTAATCCTCTGATTCATTGACCATTGACCATTGACTATTGATCTCTCGATCTCCTGATCTCCTGATGTTCCTGCCCGTATGAACGCACAAACACAAGCATTCACCCTGACCGGTGCTGCCGGCGCACTGGAATGCAAACTCGATCTGCCCGCCGATGTTGCGCCGCGCGGCATCGCCCTGATTGCACATCCGCATCCACTGTATGGTGGGACGATGGACAATAAGGTGGTGCAAACGCTGGCGCGTGCTTTTATGGCTGTTGGCTATATCAGCGTGCGCATGAATTTTCGCGGTGTCGGCAGCTCTGCCGGTGCGCATGATGCGGGCATGGGTGAAACCGATGACATGGCGCTACTGCATGCGCATATGCTGCAACAGTATCCCGGTCTGCCGGTGGCACTGGCCGGATTTTCTTTCGGCACTTTCGTGCAGTCACAATTGCAGCAAAGACTGACTCAGCAGTCGCAAGCGGCCGAGCGTCTGGTACTGGTAGGCAGTGCCGCCGGCAAATGGGCCTTGCCCGATGTGCCTGCCAACACGCTGATCATTCATGGCGAGCAGGACGACACCATTCCTCTGAGCGATGTGCTCGACT
Organism: uncultured bacterium; assembly: GCA_903872555.1. Lineage (GTDB taxonomy): Bacteria > Pseudomonadota > Gammaproteobacteria > Burkholderiales > Burkholderiaceae_D > Pernthalerella. The sequence goes on along the minus strand of CAIQLE010000239.1, from coordinate 4,030 downwards.
GGGCGCGTCCGCAAGATCTCGGTGTGCTGGTGATTCCCGGCGCGGATCATTTCTTTCATCGCAAGCTTCACCACATCAAGCAACTAGTGGTCGAACTCTGGCAACGCTGATGGCTGTTGCGGGGCTATAATTTGCCCCTGCTTTCCCACCTTCCATGTGAGTCCCGATTTTTCATGAATAAGCTTGTCGCTGCCTGCCTCACCCTGTGTCTTTTTGCTTCCGCTGCTGCGCAAAGTCTGCCGCCGCCTGCCATTGCCGCCCGTTCCTGGCTACTGCTGGATGCCAATAGCAATCAGATACTGGCCTCGCAAGACCCGGACATGCGCATTGAACCGGCATCGCTTACCAAGATCATGACAGCCTATCTGGCATTTTCTGCCGTGCGCGAGAAACGTCTTGATCTGAACCAGCCCGTGAATGTGTCGGTGAATGCATGGAAGGTTGATGGCGACAGCTCAAAGATGTTCATCGAACCCAATACCGCCGTACGCGTGAATGATCTGCTCTACGGTCTGATCGTTCAGTCTGGCAACGATGCTGCCGTAGCACTCGCTGAAGCTGTGGCCGGCACCGAATCTGCCTTTGCGGAACTCATGAACCGTGAAGCACAGCGCATAGGCATGAAGAACACGCGCTTTGCCAACCCGCACGGCTTGCCTGACCCGAATAATTATTCCACTGCGCGCGATCTGTCTTTGCTCGCAACGCAAATGATTCATGACTTCCCTGAGCTGTTTAAAATCTATTCCACCAAGAGCTACACCTATAACAAAATCACACAGGCTAATCGCAACCGTCTGCTGTGGCTTGATCCTACTGTCGACGGCATGAAAACCGGCCACACTCAGGCCGCAGGCTATTGTCTGATTGCGACGGCAAAGCGCCCGAACGGAAAAAGCGGCGAGCGTCGCCTGATTTCTGTCGTGCTGGGCACAGAGTCGGATGCCATGCGCGCGCAAGAAAGTCAGAAGCTATTGAACTGGGGCTTTCTGAATTTTGATACCTACCGCATTTATGCCAAAGATCAGGCCGTGCTGACTACTTCTGTCTGGAAGGGCTCGCAGGGCGATCTCAAGCTAGGCTTTCATCGTGATGTGTTTGTCACCGTACCGCGCGGCACCAGCCTCAAACTTAAGCCTGTGATTGAACGCACCGACCCACTCGTGGCTCCGATTGCGCAATACAGCCGCGTAGGCAAACTGAAGCTCATGTCCGACGATAAAGTGATCAATGAATTGCCCTTGCAAGCACTGGAACAAGTGAATCAGGCCAGCTTCATAGGGCGTGGCATCGATTCACTGCGCCTGCTGATACAACGCTGATTTTTCAGACACGCTATGCCTACACCGACTGACAGCCTGATTGAATACCCCTGCGACTTTCCCATCAAAATCATGGGCCCGACGCAGGATGATTTTGCGCAGACCATCGTGAATGTGGTGATTCAGCACGACCCTGAATTTCATGCCGGGAAAATGGAGATGCGTCCTTCATCCAAAGGCAATTACTTGTCGCTGACAGCCACTGTGCGCGCCACCAGCCGCGAGCAGCTCGACAATCTGTATCGCGCACTCTCTTCCCATCCCATGGTCAAGGTGGTGTTGTAAACCTCATGACAGGTACGCAGATACTTCAGCGTGGTACAGAAGCGTATGAACTGACGTTTGAGGACATGCGTGCTTTTACTGCAGCACGCAGCGCTGACACCTCCGATCAAATCTGGCTGCTCGAACATCCGCCGGTTTTTACCCTGGGACTGGGTGCCGATCCGGCCCATGTACTGGATGCTCATACCATTCCTGTGGTGCAGACCGATCGCGGTGGCGAAGTCACGTATCACGGCCCGGGTCAGGCGATTGCTTATCTTTTATACGACCTCAAACGTCGCGGCAGCAAGCTCTTGCCAAGGCAGTTCGTCACCGCCATAGAGCAGGCTGTGATCGATACCCTTGCCACGTATAATCTGCAAGGTGAACGCAAGGCCGGTGCGCCGGGGATTTATGTGGCTAACGGTGAGTGGCAGGGCGCAAAAATCGCAGCACTAGGTCTGAAGATACGGGCCAGTGGCTGCACTTACCATGGCGTCTCACTGAATGTGGCCATGGACCTGCAGCCTTTCTCATGGATCAATCCCTGTGGCTATGCAAAGCTTGCCACGGTCGACATGCAAACACTGGGCGTACAGGCCTCACTGACTGAAGTACAGCACACACTAGCGCAGCATCTGGAACAACACATCACATCTGGCACCTAGCTCATGGCGATTGACGATAAAACCACCCCCGCTTACACGGCCACCGACAAACAAAAAGGTGCCGGCAAAACAGCGCGCATACCCATCAAGATCATTCCTGCCGAGCGCCTGCCCAAGCCCGACTGGATACGCGTCAAAGCGGCCTCGCCGACCACACGTTTCTATGAAATCAAAGACATCCTGCGCGCCAACCATCTGGTGACGGTGTGTGAAGAAGCTTCCTGCCCAAACATCGGAGAATGTTTTGGCAAAGGCACTGCGACCTTCATGATCATGGGCGACAAATGCACACGCCGCTGTCCCTTCTGCGATGTGGGTCATGGCCGTCCCGATCCGCTGGATGTAAATGAACCCGACAATCTGGCCAAGACCATTGCAGCGCTCAAATTATCTTATGTCGTCATCACCTCCGTTGACCGCGATGATCTGCGCGATGGCGGTGCCGGCCATTTCGTTGAATGCATACAGCGCGTGCGCGAACTCTCGCCTGATACACGCATAGAAATTCTCACACCCGATTTTCGTGGCCGCATGGACCGGGCGTTAGAGATACTGAAAGCTGCCCCACCCGATGTGATGAATCACAATCTGGAAACCGTGCCGCGCTTGTATAAGGAAGCGAGACCCGGCTCAGACTATGCGTATTCGCTCAGTCTGCTCAAGCGTTTCAAAGAATTACATCCTGAGGTGCCGACCAAATCCGGCCTGATGGTCGGACTGGGCGAAACGGATGAAGAGATTTTGCAGGTCATGCAAGATCTGCGCGACCATGGTGTGAATATGCTGACCATTGGCCAGTATCTGATGCCCAGCGGGGACCACTTACCCGTGCGCCGCTATGTGCATCCGGACACCTTCAAAATGTTTGAAGAAGCCGCTGCAAAGATGGGATTTGATCACGCCGCCATCGGTGCGATGGTGCGCAGCTCATATCACGCAGACCAGCAAGCCCACAAAGCGGGCGTGGCCTGATTAAGATTTAAGCAGTCAGCGCCTGTTCGAGTAACTGGTGCAGGCTGCTGAATTCAGGAATGCCGACATAACGCTTGAGGATATTGCCTTCTTTATCAATCAGAAAGGTGGTCGGCGTCAGCTTCACATCACCAAATGATTTTGCCGCCTGTCCGTCTGCATCCAGTGCGACCTTGAAAGGCAGCGCGCGCGCCTGCGCAAAATTTTGTACATAAGCGGGCTGATCATATTCCATCGCAACCGCGATGAATTCCAGACCTCGCTCGCGGAACTTCTGATAAGTCTCCACCATTTCCGGCATTTCACGCACACAGCTGCTGCAGCTGGTCGCCCAGAAATTCACCAGCACGACTTTGCCGCGCAGAGAATCGGTAGAGATTTGCTCACCGCTCAGCGTCTTGAAAGTAACCGCCGGCGCAGCTTCTTTCTTGAGCAGTGAAAGCGCAAAGAACAACACAACGCCCAGAATAGCCAGCAAGAACATGGTCTGGATGATGGTGAGGCCGCTGGAACGGCGGGGTAATGGACGGGACATAGAAGACTCTCGTGATGACCTAGGTGAAGCGCCCATTATAGACCTGAGGCCAGTGCAAGCAGCAATATTGGAGTGGGATGCTTGGTGATGCAGGGGAAATGGGGGGATGAGTGCGATACGTGCCGGGCTGAAAGTGGGCTGCCGACAATCAAGGCTATTTAAGATGGAGCGCATCACCGGGATTAAACCTTCGATTTTATGGATGATGTATCGCGCCGGATGGGGCCTGAAAGAAACTGGACAGCCACGCATTCTGGCAATTGACATCA
>CAIQLE010000238.1 GCA_903872555.1 uncultured bacterium | reverse complement strand
TTGCTGCGCGAGTGCGATCGATTTTTTTGCGCCCAGCACCATGGCCGCGGTGGACAAGGCATCCGCCTGCATGCCAGTCGGTGCCAGCACTGTCACACTCGCGAGTTCAGTCGGAGAATCACCTGTGGCAGGATCAAAGATATGGTGATGCAAAAAGTCGTCACTAAAGCGCGTGGCATAGTCACCTGAAGTCGCCATGCAGCGTCCATCGGCGGCGAGTACATACGAGTACTGATCTTCATGACGCGGATCACGCACCGCCAGTGTCCATGGCTGTCCGTCATCTCTGGCCCCCAGACTCGCAAACTCACCCGTATCCAGCAGTGCATGGTTAATGCCGTGCTGCCTGAGTCTGGCCAGCGCCAGATCGGCGGCATAACCTTGCGCAATACCGTTCAACGTAATGGACATGTCCGGATCCAGTAAGCGTATACGCTCAGCGCTGACTTCCAGTTTGCGCCAGTTCACATGATGCAGCGCCTCTTGTACACGCCCCTCACCATTGGCTGCCTGCCATAGCGGCTGCACCGTGACATCAAAGGCACCGCCACTCAGCTTTGACATGGCCTGTGCCGCCTGCAGCACCTGCAGCAAACGGGCATCCGGATGGGTCAGCTCGCCATAGCGGTTGAGCTGACTGACCTGACTGTCTTCACGATGCAGGCTCATCAGATGATCAACGCCGCGCAATGAGGACAGAGCAGCCTGCAGCGCCTTGTGCGCGGTTTCTGCATGCTCATGCAGCACGGTGATGGAGACTGTGGTTCCGAAAGCCAGATCGGCTGCGACAAATGATTTCAGTTTGCGCTGAGCCATCCAGCTCGCACCCGCGCCCAGCATGGCAGTACCGAGCATGGCTTTTAATACCGTACGGCGTTTCATGCGGGCTCCTTGCTGTCAGCGCTGAGTATGGCGCGTATCGGTATGGTCTTGCCGCGTTTGACCTGCAGTATGCGTGGCGCACATTGTTCATCACTGTGATAGATCACGACACAGTCCATGCACTGAAAACATTCGTCGTAAGCGATAGCGCCGCTGGGTTTGATGGCCTGATAGTCACAGCGATGGCGACAGGTCTGGCAGGGTGTGCCGCATTCAGCGCGGCGTGACAGCCATTTGAACAAACGTACTTTGCCAAGCACGGCCAGTCCGGCGCCGAAGGGGCACAGATAGCGGCAGAAAAATTTATACACAAAGGCACTGGCCAGCACCAGACCGGCTGCGTACAGGACGAAGGGCCAGGAACGCAGGAAGTAGAGTGTGATCGCGGTCTTGAAGGGCTCGATCTCAACCAGACTGTCGGTGACTTGTGGCGCAATGAAAGCGGAGAGAATGATCGCAGCCAGTAATACATACTTCAGCCACTTCAGACGAGCATCGGTTTGCGTGCGCAACCTCAGCTGAGGCACACGCAGCAGTCGCGCAGCGCGCGCAATCAGTTCTTGCAAAGCACCGAAGGGGCAGAGCCAGCCGCAGAAAGTGGCGCGGCCCCAGATAAAGAAAGTCACTGCAACAAAAGCCCACAGACAAACCGTCATCGGGTCATACAGGAAGAAGCTCAGGCTGCGGCCTGCCAGCACAGACTGCAGCAGACCGGTCATGTTCACGATCGACAACTGGCCCTGCGCATACCAACCGATAAAAACCAGAGTGAATAACAGAAAGCTCACACGTATGAAAGTAAAGCGGCGCGCATTCGCTGTCAGCCAGCGTTGCTGTAACAAGAGCAGACTGAGTACACCTAATGCACCGGCAAGAATGAAGAGCTCGGTGGCACGTTCTTTCCAGATGCTGACCCAGGTCTTGTTGTCTCCGGCCGGCACATCATAAAAACGCTCAGGCACATCCAGTTTATAAGGCATGGCAATCCGAATTATCTCCGGATAGACCATGCCTTTTTCACGTTTTACATTCAGTGAAAATTCCAGCGGCTTGGAGAGATCAAGACTGGACTGTGCAATCACACGAAACACTTTCATGGTCTCGGGTGTGACAGGTGTGCCATCGGCCAGATGCAGATCAAGGTCAAGATCTCGCATCTCTATCGGCAGGCCTGCTTGCCTCAGCGTCAGCCGTTCAGGCGAGGTGCCGGGGGTGAATTCTTCAGGGGTGATGGAATACCGTCCGCCCCACATGACCAGAATAGCGTGGTCGCCTTTCTCCAGCCGGCCTGAGAGTTTTTCCCAGCTCGGGCCATCGAGCAGATTTTTACCTATGCTGGGCACCGAGACCAGTGTGGTGTAGAGGTCGATGAACATGTCATCGGGAGCGGCGCTGACTTCGGGATCAAGCCCTTCGCCTGCCGTGCCCTTATAAGCTTTTTCTATATCGCGGTTGGCCAGTGACATATGGGCAACCATATTTTTGCCAAACAAATCGGCCGGCGAATTTTTTTCAAAATAAGCCAGCTTGAGTCGCGCGATCTGGTCAGGGTCATGCGTGCCGGAGAAACCCAGTTTTTTGCGCGCGACAGCCAGCGATGAAGTGAGCAGGGTCTGGTTGATGATGCGCACCGAGGCGGTGGCTTTAGAGACGCCATCGATACGCACATTATTGCCATCCATCTTGGCATTTTTGCGCGTGCCTTTTTCTATCGTGATGTTTTGCGTCAGTGATAAATCTTTGTACTGTGCGACGAAGTTAAACAGTGGTTGCGGTCCATAGCCTTCGAGAAAAACCGGCTCGTGATGTGAAAGTACCTGCACATCAAGGAACTTGCCTTTAGGGTCGAGCGCAATCAGTAGATTGACAGGTACGCCGGCAAAGCCGGGTAGGGAAACAAAATCAATCGACTCGAAGACATAAGCGATCAGCTCAGTCGACGTCATTTCCTGTTTGAAGATAGGCCAGACCGGAAGCTCCGTATCTTTCTGACCGACGATCAGAGGCGAGGGGAATTTTTTCGCAAGGGATGCCTGTGTCATGACGCCCGCGTGTGCACCGCTCAGCAGTGCACACAACAGCAGGCAGGCAGCAAATAGCCGGCGCATAAAGAGGCTTTAAGGTTTGATAGAGCGTACGCCGTGCTTGGCAAACAAACTTGCCATTTCGCCCGATTCAAACAGTTCATTCACAGCGGCCTGCAGCAGGCGCGCCAACTCGACATTCTCTTTAGTGACGGACATGCCAATCACCCAGCCCTTGCGTGGCAGGCGCGGGAAGGGTGCTTCAGTGATTTCGAAACGGGGGTCATCGCGGATCACGGATTCAATTTCAGCGCGGGTGGCAAGCACAGCATCATGCTCACCGGCTTTCATTTTTTCCAGCGCTTCGATGGCGGAGAGGTAGATGGTTACGTTTTCACGCAGGCTGGATTCTCCCAGCAGCACCATGGCAGCGATCGATACTTTTTCAGCGGCCAGTTTTTTGCCTTCCAGTGATTCAACACCGTTCATCTCTGGAATGGCTTTGATATTGCGTACCAGTTGCACGGTATCGCGGTAATACGGCGCAAGGATTTCGACCTTGTCGTTCTTGATCATGACACTGCGATCAACCGGCACATGCAGCATCACATCAGCCGGACCGAAGCCCAGATAGTGGCCTTTCCAGACCATGTTGCGCAAATCATCATCAATATTGTCGCCGGCCGGAAAAGGGATTAGTGACAGTTTCAATCCCAGTTTCTTTGCCAGTGCTGCGGCCAGATCATGATCGATGCCGCCGGTTTTGTCTGAATAAGGAGTGAAGTCTTGATACACAGCCACTGACAGTTTGCCGCTGGCGCGTATTTTGTCCATGTCGGCACTGGCGTCAGGGCTGATCAGAGAAACCATGGCAACAGCCATGCAGACACGATAGAAATGACGGCGAAAATTAAGGCTGATGAGGCGATGCATGCTTGTCCCCTGAAGGCGCGTTATGGTTCGCGCTAAAAAAGTCTGGATGATACAGCGGGTGAGATCGAGGCGTTTGCAGGCGTGGACTGCAGACAGGACAGTGCCGCGGCACTGTCCTGTCCTGAACTTGACGACTTAAGGATTGACGCGGCGCGTCTCAATGTAGGACTTGATCGCCCACACCGCTTCCTGCTGCAGTATGCCTTCGAAAGGAGGCATGTAAACGGCGCCATTACGGACACGACCTTTACGCACGGTGGTGGCAAAGTATTCTTCGTTTTCTTTGATGCAGGCTGCTTTACGGTCTTCTGCCAGGGTCATGCAGTCACGATCGAGCATGCGCAGGTCAGGAGCAATACCGCCTGAAATGGCTTCGATGCCATGGCAGCGTGCGCAATTCTGGGCAAAAGCCGAGGTGCCGACCTTAATCGCTGCTGCGTTGCCGCGGTAAGGATTGGTTGAAGACCAGGTTTCGCCTAAGGGCGGCAGACTTTTGATATCCACTGCCTGAGGCGTCACGTCGCCATGAGCGAAGGCCGAGGAAGTGATCACAAAAGCGGCGGCGCATATCAGGCTGCGTGCGGCTAGGCGGATAAAAATGTTCATGAATAAGCTCCGGGCGGGTTTGATAAAAGCAGTTGCAAGACATAGACAGCGGCTGACGCGAGGTGGATGTTTCCTCTTTGACAGCAGCGGTGCCTTGCTTAAGCTGATTACCATTCGCAATAGCCGTGCCATGCCTTAATCACAGGCAAAGTTCGGCCCGTAAAGTCCTTTTGCGCCAGAACGGAACAAGTGCTACATTCCTCCCGACAACACCGATAAAAAAAGAAACAGTTAAAGTTTTGGGAGCGAGACATGGGGCAGGTGAGAGACCCTTCTGACGGAGGGGTGCAGGGGCAAGGCCCGGCATCGCGTTTGAGCTTGCCGGAAAGGCAATTTCCTGCGCCGGGCATGTTTCATGCGTCTGAACAAGCCGCCATGATAGAAGAATCCCATCGCCGTTCTACTTCCTTTGGTCTGGTGCCAGACACCCGGCCAGACTACACGCCCATACTGAAAGCCGATCTGGTCTGTCGCGTGGGCGAGAACCGTGGACTGTTCAGTTGCGCACTGCCGGTGATGGAAACGCTGTATGAGCAAATCGTTAACACCCACAGCATGGTGGTGCTGACGGATGCGAATGGCACGATACTGCACGCCATGGGCGACGATGATTTTCTTGAAAAAGCCGATCGTGTTGCGCTCTGTGCCGGTGTCGCCTGGTCAGAAAAAAGCAAGGGCACCAACGCCATAGGCACCGCCATTGCTGAGCAGACGCCAACGCTGGTGCATGCAGACCAGCATTTC